>JAHJOQ010000001.1 GCA_018820315.1 Candidatus Zixiibacteriota bacterium
ACGCTTCGCTCGCAATGACATCATTTAGGGTTTTTCAACAAGTCCTTGCATCGGTATGACAGCGCTACGTACAGTCTTTATCATAACATGAACATGTGGGCGGCAGATCCTTCGGGAGTCATGAGGCCTGTCCACATCTGCCCGATCACACAGCGCTGGGGCACATTTGAACATGTGCCGCCCGCGGGCGTGCATGCATTGACATACGCAATAATAAAGCCCGCCTGCTCCCCGCAGACGGGCTTTTTGCTACCCTTCGTCTCGCTCTTCTCTTAAGGGTTCTCTATGCTCTTTTCCTGCGAATCAAACCGGCTCCGACAAGGCCTGCGCCGAGCAGAATCAGCGTGGTCGGCTCAGGTATCGGATCCATCGGGAAAGTCTTCTCGATAAGGTCATTGCCGCATTCGAGTGTGTTGTGCAACGTTACCGATTCATACATGCCGGTGTCGTAGTTCAGCAGTGCTTTGGCGATTCTGAACTCCCAGATGTACGTGTCGCCGCTCGCCCCGTCCGGCGGTGTGAGAGGATTCGGCTCAAGATCAGCTTCAAACGAAAGCATCATATCGATGCGGCCGAGGTTTTCACCCGTGCCTATTGAATATGCGCCCACCTGCTGGACTATGGTACTCCTGCTGCCGTAACCGCCCGGTCGTTCAGGGATGTAATTCCAGGTCTCGACATCGATAAGATTGCCGGTTGAAACATCAACAGCATATGAGTGTTTCTCGCCGTTGAACCCGAAGAACAAATCTCCGGAATTGAATGCTCCAAAATCATTCGACATGGCGACTTCGCCAAATGAGGATGTCAGTCCGACATAGAGGTACATCTCGTCTTCTGCGCAGAAGGCTCCTTCAAGATCGAACTTCTCTCCACCCTCGTTATTTGTTCCGGGAGAGGGGAGGTAACCGATGTTCGGGTAATCGATTGGGCTGGTGTTATTGTTCTCGTCAAATACAGAGCTGCCAAAATCGAAGTAAGTCCAGCTAAAGCCAAAAGCAGGCGCTGAAATTACCAGAGTCAGGCACATTACTAAGAGCAAATTTTTCATAGGATTTTGCCTCCGTTCAGCCAGAAGGTTTTCGTATCTTTGCTGATAATAAGAGCAATTATCGTACCAATCCGACGATGTATATGCATTGCTAATATGATGTATCACAAGACAATAGATGGCATAAGATAATGCGATCGTTTAATTCACTCTTGAGGATGCACTTGTATGCAACATATGTGAAGCAGCAGAATCGTGTGTGGTTACTCGATCTGAAATCGAGGGCAGTGAAAAGCCCTCTCAAAGCGAGAGGGCTTATAAAAGCTCACTATCATGGTCTCGTATTAATCGTCATCAGCACTGGCTCGCTCAAACGAGAAGGCTGGTTTCACACTCCTTTTGGCGTCAATCATAGTGCCCATGATGTGATTTGCTGGCTGGATAAATGTGCTGTCGACAGTTATGCTGGCAGTTGTGACACCTTTGTCACCGGAAATAAAATGCCTGGCAATTACGCCGGAACCCTTCTGAAGTTCGTAGGCTTCAGGTCCGACAGAGCCGATTAGGCCGATATTCAGCTTAAGTCCCTTACCGGTGTTGGTGAAAGCGGTGTCTTCGTGCGGAATCTTGACTGCGAAATTCTCGACGCGAGAACCAGCGAACGAGGTCGAATCATAGGTCAGTTTGCCTTTGTCAGATACGATCAACAGAGGGAAGACCATTCCGAACAGCGGCTCGTCGTTGGTATAATTGACTACTACTTCCCAGTGATTCGGCTTCGCTGTTTCTTTGAGGACGATCTTGCACTCGTCCACCTTGCCGACAGGGTCACTTTGCGCAACGCTGAAGCCGACAAAAAGAAATACGGCAAGCAGTGCTAACAGGATGTTTCTTTTCACGTGCAACTCCTTTAACATTTATGTCTTGAAACTCTAATTACTTAGATGTTTCCTCGCTTCTTCTGTGATCGGCAAATCTGGATACAACTTCAACTGAAGCTCGTAACTCTGGCGGGCTTTTGGAGGGTCAAACAGCTTTTCACGATAAATATCACCCGCTTTAACCAGCGCATCCGCCGAAACCTCCGAGTTCGGATAATCAGTCTGCATCCGCTGAAGCTCCGTGGCTACTTCATTCCAGCGCTCGAGGTCATAATAAATATTGACCAGATTCCCCTGTGCTGTCAGGCCGAAGTAAGTTCCTGTGCTCTTGTCTCTCATTGCAGTGAGATAGTCGATAGCCTTATCATACCATTCCCTTGCGAGATCATCCTGGCCGTTCTGTTTCAGATAGGGGGGAAGGTACCGATACGCCTCAATGGACTCTTTGCTATCAGGGTGGTTTGTAATAAGCCATTGGTACTCACTGTAGGCGCGATTGAAATCGCCCGCCCGGTCGAATGTCCGCGCCAGAATCTGTTGTGCCTCAGACTGCAGAGCTGAGTATTTCACAAACCTGTCCTTTATGACTGCGATGTGCTTCCTGCACTCGATGAAGTTGCCTTCATCGAACTGCAATTTTGCCAACTGGATAAAGGCCTTCGGATGCAGAAGAGTATCCGCCTGATCATTCGCGACAGTCTCAAACCTTCGTCGAGCTTCCGCGGTATCGCTCAGATACGAGGCATACAGATCGCCAATCAGCAACTGCGCGCTGCCGAAGATTTCTCCAGTCGTGTCTGTCACGCTCTCCAGCAGCGTGATAGCTTCATTCGGCTTATTTCGCAAAACGTAAGTGTCAGCGAGGTAACGTACGGTTGTGAACCCGAGAGGTGATATCTTATACTGGTCGATGATTCGCTTGTAATACTCCTCGGCATAATCAAGGAAATACTCGGTCCGTTCGAGATTCTCCATGCTTTTGTGCAGGCCGGCCAATCTCACGGGCAACTCAAGAATGTCTGTATTTGGCTGCAGATTCATATCTGATGGTGGGTAGAATTCATCCAGAAGCCTGAGATAAGCTTCCTCGGCAGCCTTCAAATTTCCTGCATCCTCTTCAAGTCTGCCGAGCCTCAGTAGTGCGACGGCCTTGAATTCGCGGTTCTGAGGGAAACGATTCGCGTACCCAGCCAGTACCTCCCTGGTCTTCTCGATATTGTCGCTCATTTGGTACAGTTTGGCTGTCTGGAGGAGGCTCTTGCCTGCAAGGAAAGCAACCTTACTCTCGTTTTCAGTGAGACTATCTTTCTCATTCAGCCCGGAAAAGCTATCCTCATAGGTATCTACGACCGTCTGGTATGCCTTGATTATCTCGGAGTAGTCAGCCTCTGTGGCTAGTTCCGGTTTTATGCCGAGTTTCTTCTTCTCCAGCTTCTCGGCATCGTAATAGAGACGTTCTACTTTGAACATATCCTGGTCGCCGATGTCATCGCAGGAGGTTATCAGAACTATGATGGCCAGCGAGGCAAGAATAATGGATTGTCGGCATAACTGCTTCATGTATCAGAACTCCGTAAATTAGTTAGACCGAAAATATATAAATAACAGATACATTATACAATTCTTTTCTTCAACTACTCTCAAATTTTGAATGCACTGTCCACCCACTACTTACCATCGGCGATTCGAGTAGTTCCCAGGTCGCGGTGCGTGTGAGGAAGCAATCAAAGGGCAGTTAGGGGGAAGTCGCAGAAAAAAACACTTGTGCAAAAGGGCTAATCGTTATAGATTTAGCGCGCTCTAATTGTGGGGATGTAGCTCAGTTGGGAGAGCGGCGGCTTTGCAAGCCGTAGGCCGAGGGTTCGAATCCCTTCATCTCCACTTTTTATGTTAGCACTGACACTATCCGGGGGCACACGTACCGCTTGCATCTAAAGCCATCCCCCGTAGTCTTATAGGGGCTCTATACCAGTTGTGATTCTTTTCGCAATCACCCCTCATAAGACTTGACAGCGAGGCAAGCAGCGATTATCTTTCCTGCTGAGAATAGAGTAGGAGGATATTTACGGGGCCGTCTGATCCGCATTGTTATAGTGCGGATTGCATTATTCGGTCCGATTCAGTCATGGCTGCCTGTTCAATCCAGGGGTGGTTGTGTGCTGAAAATGCCACATGGCAAAATCGCTAGGACGTATTTCGATGTCTGGGGCTGAGTGTCTGAATTACTCACAGGGTGTGCTATCTTGTGATGTTCGAATCCGATGCAGGTGCATAGTGTCTCGACATGTATTGCAGTATGAGACGCTTCGTAGTCGTCTTCTGATATCGAGTCCGCGGATACGTCCAGGCATAGCCTATTGACAGTGGAATTGGAGGAAGTGAATGGTTGTGCATCCTAACAACAATGCTGAAAACAGCAACAATGGTAATCATGCAGAGAAGAGCGAATTGGGGAGACCGTACCGATTCATAATTGTCATCGTGCTGCCAGTAATATTGGCGTATTTCTTCATTGTCTTCTTCCCCATTCCCAAGATAGCTATCGATTCTGAAACGCCGACTGACAGTCTGAACCTGAAGAGCTTGCCGCTTAATGCTGACGAACAGGCACAACTCAATGGTTCTTCCCCTATGTCGGGATCTTCTGAGTCCACACAGCCGGCCGGAGAAAGCCAGACGTTCATCCAAGGCGGCAATGAGAAGGCCCAGAAGACCGAAAGCGTTGGGGAGCGCCTTGCAATGGAACAGGATCCGCGTGGTTTGCAGATTTCCTACTGGGCAGCGGACTATTATGCGAAGGTTGTCTTCTGGGTTTACTATGGACTGATGATGATGAGCCTGATGCTTTTGGCCAGAATCGTCCTGTTTATCCTCGATATCCGCAGATTCCGGTTCTTCTTCCCCAAAAAGGAGGATATGAAAACACTGGAGGCAGACCTTGCGGCTCTCCCCAAAGACAAACGCTGGGATAAGTTGGAGGAGAAAGCAGGTGAAGCTGTTCCAGTCGGAATATGTTCAAGAATATTGCAGAAGCTCGGAATGAGGTCGAGGAACCTCACTCTCGAATCGACATCACATTTCTGGAGTATACTTAAGGGTCTTGTTACAAGTGATGTTCTCAAAAAGAACAAGAACAACGATTATTATTCTGCCTACGTGGTGAGTGCTGTGAACACAGTCTGGAGAGAAATCCAACCGGCCAAGATTCTGGAATCGATAATGCAGGCATCTCCGGCAGTCGGCTTCTTTGGAACGCTGATCGGGCTTCTCTTCATATTTACCAGAAGCGAAGGTGCAGGCGCCAATCTGGCCGGAACCCCCGAGTTTGCAGTCGGCTTGAGAGTTGCAATCATCACGAGTCTCTGGGGATTGTTCAATCTCGGGCTGGCCGTACTGATCCGGTTTGGATCAGGCTACCTTGGCAACTGGTATTCATCTAAGATGGTCGCAAAGGCGAAGCGTCTGTGGTTGATGCTGTGATGTAAATGCAGATGAGGATATGACCAATGCGTGTTGAAGATGATGATTTCTCGCTCGGTAATTTCGCTATGGGTGCAGCGGATGTTGCATTCATATTGCTCTTTGTTTTCCTGTTTCTCGCGGGGGCAAATGAGACCTACGATCTTGTCCGAGTTCCATACAAGACTGAAGACGCGAATGTTGATAAGCTTGACACTATCCTATTCCATATTTCCGTGCAGATCGACTCCGGGGAAATCGAGAGAAGTAGAATGCAAATCAACTTTAGGGGAGATCCTCAGGATTCAACAACTTGGTTTTTTCCGAATAAGAATCTTGGGTCTCCGACCTTTCACTCAGCGTTAGCAGATACAATAGAGTCATTCGTAGAGCTAAATCCGACACCTCCGGAGGACACACTTCGAATCGCTATCTTTAGCGATGTGACGTCGCGATATGGCTTCGTTGCTGCCGTTCTTGCTGCGTGCAAGATGAAATCATACGACTGTTACTTGGTTTTCAAGACGGAAGATTGACCCGCTCATTTGCAATTGCAGCGGACTCATTCATGAGGTTCTGACATGAGGACTTTACCGGGCCCCACAACAGATCTGAAGCTTGAAGCCGTACTGGAAAGCGTGTCTTCAAGCACGGTTGTTGCACCTGATGCAAGAACCGATTCAGTACCATCGGTTGTGGCTGCGCTTCTAAGTCTGTTACTTGTGTTTGTGTTCTTACTTCTAATGCCCGACCATGAGCCCGACCGCGCGCAGCAGCAGGTGCATCGCCTAACTGACGCATATGTGTACGAGGTGACTCCCGTGGAGCCACCAGAAGTGCACGTAAATAAGGTAAAGGTTCCAAAAGTGAAGCCGCAAATTGCGGATCCCATGGAGGATCCAAAGATGATCGTCCCCAATGATCCGCTTGTCCTTAATCGACCGAAGGAGTTGGAACCAGTAGTAGTAGTTGATGATCCAGATGTCGAGAAGATATACAAGGATGTGCCGGTATTTGCCAGAAGTGATGACCTCCCATACCAGAGACCCCCAAAGGATGAAGTGATTCTGCCTCCTGTGGACTCTCTGATTCACCCGCCTAGTGGGAATGGGGATATTGATGATATCGGACCTCCCCGAGGTCCTAAGCACGACACCGACCCTGTCCTCGTCGTGGAAGAAGATGATATTATATATATTCTGGAAGAAAATTCACTACCATCGATACCTCCTGTTGACGACACCGTACCGACTAGAGGTGGACTTGACGAGCTTGTCGAGCCGCCATATGACCCTGCCTGTTTTGCTATTGTCAACATATATTTGAGGAACTGCGTGATTGATCTCTTCACGAACAGGATAGATTCGTATGAGCGCTCGATATTCGGCAATGGGAGAATCACTGTTTCAGCTGTCAATTCTGACAGTATGCGAATTGTAGTAAGGATTGGAAGCGATCAAGTCACAGTGAATACCTCTAAGTCGGGGGCAGAAGACCTGAGCGATCCGAATTTCATTGTGCCAGAGCCAGTCCCCAGTACAAGGGAGGCGTACACCGAAGCGCTCATGTTGTCCGCAAAAGGGCTATGTGAGATGTTGGGAGATGAGAACTGTTTGAATGAATTGGAATTGTAAAGGAAGGTGAGAAAGATGCAATTGAGAAAGCAGCAGAGACCGAAAGCGACGATTCTCGTCATCGCGTTGTTACTCAGTACTCTTGTCACTGCACATTTGCAGGCGAAAACGGATGGTGCGGACGATGATATCAGCATGGGGCTCTTCTTCGCCCACTGGGGGGTCCCCGATATGCAGCAGTTGGTAGAAATGAGGCAGCAATGGCGTATGGAGCAGGACACAAGCACGGTCAAGAACCTAAGCGTCCTGGCGACATTTAATCTGAATGAGGCTGACTTTCTGATTTCATTGAACAAACAGATGGTGTTGCCGAGCAGCGACAGGAACTTAGATGGATTGCATGCCGTAATGCTCCAACTCTATGGGCGACTAGTTGATGAAATGTATCAGCATGAAGCTGATGAAGTCGCAACCTCGAATGTGCCATATTATGTGCGACAGTCAGTGCGTGATTTGATCCTAGCTTCCGCATTGCTGGGGAATTTCAACGCTCCCGCGCCCCTTCTCGATTGCTTGATGAGGCGGGCTATTGATTTCTCGGTATTTGACACGACGAGCGGCTTTCTTGCTACGGTCAGAGATGTTCTTGGTCCCGAATTCCCGAATGTTCATGGTGCATCGAATCTCATTGCCGCGATATACACGAATGCCGAGATTGGGAAACTCCAAGACGGCTCCCCAGAAAGGCAACTGTGCCTCGAGGCGTGCAAGCAATCTGCAGAAGCTGCGGTGGCGTACCTCAGCAGTGATTATTGTTCTTCAATAGCTCATTTTCTATTAGCTAAGAGACTAGCTAATGATCAAAAGGACTTGGCATGGGGGCACTTTCTCGAAAGCATTGATCTCAGCAGTGATTCGAGCGATGTGAAAGCATTGTCGCTCGCGCCGTTCTTCCACAAAGACGTATATGTACAGGAAGCGGTTGCTTTTACATCAACCTATTTCAAGTATCTCTTTGAAGATCGTCGTTATTTGGAGATCGCAACATGTGCTAAGAGGTTGCTCGGCTGCAAGTCTGGAGATAACAAGTTTCAGCAGCGCATCAGCCAAAGGTCGATTGACTGGCTGAAGAAGTCGATGCGAGTTCTCTATGACGAGGAGAGATTTCAGTTGTATAATCAGCTCGACGAGGAGCTGCAGCATTTCCATGAACTCTATAACCCGGCAACTAATGTCATCGTCGACGAACAGCAATGATTTGGAGGGTAACATGAATCGAATCAAACTAAGAGACAGATTCGCAATAGCGGTTGCGATCGGCTTGCTGTTGTCTGCCGGAGGCGCGACAGCGAAGGTGGGAGAGATGGAAGACATGAGTCTTGACATCCGAGAATATCGAGCAGTTGCAGGCGACATGGATAATACCAACGACAAGATATTTCTGTCGGATCTGGCGATTCAGAGCATAATGAAGCAGGAATCCCTGTGGGATAAGGCGCCTCAAAAGGATCAGAAACTCAATGATCTATTGGCGGTCTCGTATGCCAATTTCATTTTCCTTCAGTACAAGCTGGACAATCCATCCTGGGCACGGTGGGGTCTATCAGCGCTGGAAACGCATTCGTCAGATTTCCTGTCGACAGTTGATGAGGTTACAGGTATCACATTCCAGGAGCAGCTGGACCCAATCAAGAATAGCTGGCTGAACGGATTTGCGGAGTGCACGTTCTATAATGAACTCGTGCCGGCAAAGGGGCTGACCAATCTTCAGGTTCGTCTTGTCAAGCAGGACCAACTGATGATATCTGAGAAGGAAAAGTACATCATCACGGTAGCCGAACACTATCTCAACAGGGAACTTAGAATGGGATGTCAGATGATTCCTTTCGTCATATGTCTCCCGCCCGGTGAATATAGAGTCGTCGACGACACTGAGAAGTTCTATCCCAAGGAGTTCACTGCCGTCGCAAAGGTAGAAGACAGGGAGGGGCAGTATCTCTATATGACTCCACCGTACGGGTTCAATTTTGTTCCCATCGCAAAGGTTTATAACGCGAGCGACAGCAGCTACTATCTTGATACTCTCTCTTGTCAGGAATTCGAGCTTGTGCGCTATCAGGAAGGGCCTGTCAACGATTTTGATAATGTAGAATTCGGGCGGTATCTGTTCCGCGTCAATCCACCGTTCAAGATTGTTGACGACCGGAAGAAGCTGATCATACCGAGGGATGAATTTGGACTTGACTATCTCGAAAAGCACAGCGAGCTGATTCCTCCCGAGGAGTATGATGTAATTGTCGTGCAGAAAAACGAAGCTCTCATCTACACTCTGATTTCCGGGACGATCACATCGAAGCCGAAGACCGGAGGTTCGGATCGCTATTAGGTAATTAGGTCGAACGGATCGTCTGATTATATGCTGGCAGATTGAGGGATTGCATCAGATGTGTCGCTGACGCGAATGATCATTGTGCCGAGCGGTCCTGGATAAACCAGTGCAGCCATTCTGCATTATCGAGTTTGATCCGGCGATGAAAGAAAGCCCTGCGCCATTTTGTCATTGCACAAATGACTTGACATTGTGAACGGATGCTGATATAATATTGCAAAGAAAAAAGTAATATACGAAGAGTTTCGGAATAAGGGTACGGTCAGTTTATCTGACGAAGGGGTAGTTGTCAGAGACCACTTGAGGGTCTTTGGTTCGAATTTCGTTTGTGATTCCGGTCGCTGATTGCCCAGCGGGGAAGCATCTTTGCCGACGATGCGGGTTGTGAATCGCACGCACGTCCGAACGATAAGTACAAACCAGAAGCTTCTCCTGTGGCATACTCAGCGCGCAGATGTTGCATGCGCCGTCGACCCAAATCACACGACCATAAAGGAGGAAGGCTGCAAAGAGTCCTACAGTTTTCATATGCATGAATAATCGATCAGGGGGCTTGAGAGAGTGTGGGAGGAGAAGGATGGCGGAGGATACCCGTCCAAAAAGAATAAGAGGGAAAATCATGCGGTTTATTAGGGCGTATCTTTTCAATTCAAAAGGAACCAAGTTCCCGAGAGTTGCGGCTCTCTGGGTGCTCTCCGCAATATTGTCTTATTCCTTGGTAAGTGTCCTCCACGATGAAGGGAGAGAGCGTTTCGAGGAACTCAAAAGGATACACGAAACTTTCCCGACGCCGGTATCCGCGATCGATTACGCCGAAATGAAGGCCGATCTTGAGGCAAATGAAGAAGCTGTCCATATCGATCCGAGCAGTTTCTTTTTGTCTTCGACTGTCCAAAGCAGCTACAAGTTGCTTATTTCGATCGGCTATTTCCTGCTGGCGCTCATGACTATCATGATGTTTCTGCGGTTTGGGTTATTCGTCGGGCGATATACACTTGGAAGGCCAAAGTTCTATCCGAAGGATGTCGAACTGTCGCGTCTTCTTGAAGGGAAAGACAACGGGCTGACATGGTTAGATCTTCAGCAGCTAGTGTTCGAACAGGCTAAAGATCCGCAACCTCTTCATATATGGAGAATAATGGGTGAAAGCATCTCATCTAGCACCGTATCGGCGGGCGAACGCACTGATGTACTCTTATCCTACACCAAAAGGGCGATAGATCGATTGATGATGGATATTGGACCACAGAGGCTTTATGATGCGGTTGCAGCCGCGTCCCCAGCTGTTGGCTTCACGGGTACGCTCTTGGGGTTATTGTACATCTTCTCGAGTTCTAGCCAGTTGCAATATGGGAGCATGGGTGGAGATGCTGCGTTCAATGTCGGCCTCAGGATCGCGATTGTCACTAGTCTATGGGGACTGGCGAATCTCACGTTAGCAGTGCTCTTGGACTATTTCACCGGCTTTCTAACTGACAAAAAAGCTGCTGAAATGGAGAACTTGGCCAAGTCCTTGGTGGAGAAATTAAGGTAAAGCAGGAGCGGTAGCCGGTATGAGCAGACGAGGAAGTAAGTCAACATTGAAGTACTTCATAATGGGAGCATCTGATATTATGTTTGTCCTCCTGTTCTATTTTATGATGGTCGGAGGTGGTAAACCCAATGAGGAATCCGCGCTAAGGCTTCCGACCATATCATGGAATTCACGATCTGATTTTATGGAAAACACTCCATGCAAAATTGATGTCTACATTCCCGCTGCTGGCTCAGCAGAGAGAAATCACGTGAGTATGACCTTGAACAGGTGGGACTCAGACGAGACGAAAAACGAAGTGGTTTTTGATGTGCAGGAAGCAGGGACTGACAGCCTGCGATTGAAGATGGCTGATGCCCTGAGCAAGTCGGTTGGAGTTTCATCTGGGCTAGCGGCGGATTCCGTGTGCGTCCTAATCCGCAGTGAACCAGGCGCAATCTATGGCTTTGTTGCTGCCGTGATTGCCGCGTGCAAAGACAGTGGCTATCGTTGTTTCCTGATGTTCGAGAAGAGTCAATGAAAGAACCACTGGACTATTTGCACCATTCACTATTGCATTCAATTCCAAGGAAGATACTACGAAGTGACATTCGACAGTCAAGAGGAGTGGAGTCCCCTTACTGACCTCGCAGTCGTCGAGGTATTAGACAAGGCAGACTATTACAGTGGCGACACTGCTTTGGTGAGCGGTCTAGACTGGGTCGCCAAAATCGTGTCGCTAATGCTGCCAGTGCTGCTGGGCACAATTCCCGCTGCCCTCCTAATAACCAGTAGCGCGCAAGAACCTCGGGAACCAATCAGAATTAATATTCCCGAGTATCTTCCCGAGCACACGGCAATAGAAGTATCGGTTGCTGAGTTGGTAGGGGATCAAGGGGACCTGCATCCGCAAGGGGGAGGAGCAGGCGGAGCAGGAGATCAATCATCGTCGGGCCAAGGCAACGAACTTCCCAAAGCAAGTAAAACAGATCAGGAAATCCTTGATTCCCAATACGAAACTTATCACGCTCCGGCTGAGGACAGTCTTCGCAGCAGTAACCGTGCATATGATGATACTCTGTTGCGTCGGAATTCAGCCGATGTAGTTCAAGAGGTTGCTTCTGATTCATCAGATATCTACAAGGCTCTGGCCAGAACTGGCAATCTGACTGTGGTTGGCACATACCTAAGAATTTGCATCCTGGACATCTTCAGGGATCCTACGCGGTTGAAGAAGGTGGCAGAAGTAAGTATCATGAGCGAAGGTAAGATGCCGAGTCATAGAGGGCAAATGAGAATCTCGATTTCGACGCCCGAGAGATCAGCCACCATTTGGGTCGACGAAGAAGAGGCGAAAGACAAGAACAATTACTGGTTTGCAAAGCCGGATCCGAAACCTAAGTCCGTGGATGAATACATTGATGTATTGCTGTTTGTTACGCGACGATTGTGCGAAATGCTAAATGATGAAAACTGTCTAAATCATCTAGGTGAGAAAGGGCGATAACCAGCGTTTCTTTGTATACACTCCCCATTTCCTTTCTTGACAAATCATTTCCTGATGATGACATTGGTGTGTTTGTGTGATGGCGTGTCTGCTAATCGAAAGGAGATCGATGTGAGGCCAACTGTCCGGTTTCTCTCCGATAGACTAATCGAAAAAATCATCGATGAGGCTCGACACCTGATCTGTCACCTCGGCGTCGAAGTACATAACGATAGCGTGGTCTCTCTGCTCGCAGATCATGGTGCAAGAATCGACAAGAACAAAGGTCGCGTGTATTACACTCAGGAGATCATCGACAGGTCTCTTGCGACTGCTCCTGATTCGATCAAGCTCTACGATTCAATCGGCGACGAGGCGGTTGATTTATCCGGTTTCAATGTGAACTTCACTCCCGGTTCGGCAGCCATTAACATTCTTGACAATGACTCAATCGCGGCTCGCAAACCGACTGCGGCGGACTATGTTAGATTTACTAAGTTAATGTGTCAGATGAAGCATATTGCGTCCCAGGCGACAGCTATGATTCCGTGCGATGTACATGAAATGATCTCAGACAGCTATCGTCTCTTTCTGAGCCTAATGTTCTGCGAGAAGCCTGTTGTGACTGGTGCATTCACAATCGAGGCATTCGAGATAATGAAAAACCTGCAGCTCGCTGTGCGGGGATCTGAGGAGGCGCTTGCGGCTAAACCTCTGACGCTGTTCTCATGCTGTCCGACTTCTCCGCTAAAATGGAGCAATGTCACATCGCAGAATGTTGTCGACTGCGCAAAGTATTCGATTCCGGTCGAGTTTATTTCCATGCCGCTTTCGGGTTTCATGGCGCCGGTGACGCTTGTCGGATCGCTTGTTCAGCATACGGCCGAGACGTTGAGCGGGATTGCAATCAGCCAATTAACCCGACCGGGGACTCCGATTCTATATGGTGGGTCGCCGGCGATTTTTGATGTACGGTACGAGACTACTCCCATGGGAGCTGTCGGCACGATGATGATGGATTGTGCCTACAATGAGGTAGGCAAGCATCTCGGTCTGCCGACCCAGGCATACATCGGGCTGAGCGACGCGAAACTTCTGGATGCGCAGGCAGGCCTCGAGACTTCGATGGGTGCGACTCTTGCGGCGCTGGCCGGAATCAACAATGTCTCCGGTCCCGGTATGCTCGATTTCGAAAGCTGTTTCAGTCTGGAGAAGCTCGTTCTGGACAACGAAATCTGTGGGATGACTCTGCGGATGGCTAAAGGCATCGAACCGAAGGAGGACTTCCCGGCGATGCCGAGGTTCGAGGAGATGATCAAGGAGGGGCATTTGCTGATTTCCGATCACACTCGCCGCTATCTCAGAGATGAAGTCTATTTTCCGGGACCATCGATAGACCGCGCTAACAGGTCGAGATGGCAAGAGGAGGGGAGTCTTACTCTCGGCGATCGAGCCCATCAAGAAGTCGAGCGCGCCATCACTTCGTGGGCAGGTATCCGACTCCCCGATGACATCAAGAACGAGATGACGAAACTGATGGAAGCCGAAGCCCGCCGCTATGGGATGGAAAGGCTGCCTGCAGTAGAATGAAGAGACGTGTTGTCAGTATAGGCATCAATGAGACCGTTCCATCGGCTGAATCTGTGCTTACAGCTCAAGGTGTGCCGGAAGGTGCATCGACGGATAAGAGGGTCCAGCGGCTGGCAGACGATGCTGTGTCAATCTATCGTCAACTTGCTGAACCTGCCGGAATTCTGGCGGGGATCAGCATGTCGGATTGTGAAAATATTTATGTCGGTGAAAGTCTGAACGAAGATGTGACACCGCTGGAGAGCATTTTCAAATCTGCCGACACATTATGTCTGTTTGCTGTAACTATTGGATCGAAGATAACGAATAGGATATCTGATCTGTTCAATCAGCGCGAATTCGCACTCGGTTCGATGCTCGATTCTGCGGCGTCGGAAGGCACTGAGAACGCTGCTCAATGGATTGAGAACTACTACGTTGACTATCTGACATCTGTCGACAAGTGTGATGAATCAATCGGTGTGCTGCGTTTCAGCCCTGGCTATTGCGGATGGCACGTCAGCGCCCAGAAAAAGCTCTTTCGATATCTCGACCCGGCAGCGATCGGCATTAGCTTGACAGAGAGCTGTCTCATGCAGCCGTTGAAGTCAATCTCGGGCGTGATAATATCCGGTAAGAAAGAGATATTCGATTTCGAAGATACATTTCCATTCTGTTCGGAGTGCAGCGATCATTCCTGTACCGAGCGGATAAGAGCTGTAATGGAACATTAGAGAGTTTGTTGGAGATATCAAGATGGAAACTTTGACTCAACTTTCCGAGAGTTTGCAGCGTGGTGAAACCGAAAATGTCGCTGAGTTGACGGATCGCGCAATCGCCGAGGGGCTTGCTCCTCAGACGATACTCGACGATGGTCTGATAGCGGCCATGGCGGTAATAGGGGAGAAGTTCAGGGTTCATGAAATATTCCTTCCCGATGTGCTTCTCGCTGCACGGGCGATGTACGCCGGAATGGACAAGTTGAAGCCGTTGCTTATCAAGGAGGGCGTGCCAACGATCGGGAAGGTAGTCATGGGTTCGGTGCAGGGGGATCTTCACGATATCGGCAAGAATATAGTCAGCATAATGCTCAAGGGCGCTGGGTTTGAGGTGGTCGATCTCGGCAACGATGTTTCGCCGGAGAAGTTCATTGAATCGGCCGATAGAGAAGGCGCGAGGATCATCGGTTTGTCCGCGCTGCTGACGACTACGATGCCTGTTATGAAGAAAGTGGTCGACCTCGTGAAAGAGAGCGGAATGTCCGACAGGCTAAAAGTCATCATCGGCGGAGCTCCGGTCTCTGCCGATTACGCCAGAGAGATCGGAGCCGATGCCTACTGTTTTGATGGCATGAGTGCGGTCGATTGTGTGAAAAAGCATTTGGGTGTTGGTCGACATGACTGATTTGCTACAGCGGATAGACAGCGGTGAAATCCTCATCACTGACGGCGCCATGGGAACGATGCTCTTCGAGCGAGGTCTCGAGAGCGGACAGTGCCCGGAAAGACTGAATTTGGATCGGATCGATATTCTCGAAGACATCGCGAAATCATATCTGAAGGCGGGCGCAGACATCGTCCAGACTAATACGTTTGGCGGTTCGCCATTGAAGCTTGCGCTCTATTCTCTGGATGCCCGAACAGAAGAGATTAACCGAAATGCGGTGCGCGCAGTGCGCAATGCGGTTGGCCATGCGGCATATGTTTCTGCCTCCTGTGGTCCCTGTGGAATGTTGTTGCTGCCGTACGGCGATGCTGCGCCTGACGATGTACTGCTGGGATTCGAGAGGCAACTCGAAGCAATCACTGCCGAGGGCGTCGATATGATATGTATCGAGACTATGATTGATCTTGGTGAGGCTACTCTCGCTATCAAAGCGGCAAAGAGGATCGCACCTTCGATTCCGATAGCAGCTACCATGACGTTCGATTCGACGCCAAAGGGATTCTTTACAATCATGGGCGTATCGATCCAACAAGCGGTGGATGGATTGACCGAGGCCGGCGCAGACATCCTCGGATCGAATTGTGGCAACGGCATAGAGAACATGGTGAAGATCGCTGTGGAGTACCGCAGGCGTACAGAACTTCCATTAATAATCCAATCGAACGCCGGACTGCCTGAGATGCAGGATGGAAAGCTCATTTATCGCGAATCCCCCGAATTCATGGCAGAGAATTGCAGGCTTCTGATAGATGCCGGGGTGTCGATAATCGGCGGTTGCTGCGGAACGACTCCAGCGCACATTTCGGCATTCAGGCGTGTTGTCGATAGCCTGCGAAGTTAGTGTGTCTGTCTGCCTGATACCGGAGCCTCTGTCTGGTCCGGAGAACTTCAGTCTCCGTGGAACATGATCAGACTCTGAGTCGTTTGATAATACTACTATGAACTCGCAGATTGACAGAATAGTTGACTTGTCGCGGATTAGATTCGGCACGTCCTCATTCTCATCCAAAGACTGGGTTGGACCTTTCTATAAACCGGGGACGTCGGCGTCGGACTTTCTGAGGCAATATTCGAATGAACTTGATACGGTCGAAATCGATTCGACATACTATTCGATACCATCTGAGGATGCTGTGAAAGGCTGGATCGAAAAGATACCGGAGAAATTTGTTTTGTCCGCGAAGTTGCAGAGCAGGTCTTCTGAACAATGCCATCAAGTAATTGTTGCAGAACAGAAGGAATCGGAGAAAGGACTCCATGTGGCTTGACTGGGACATGAAAGGATGTTATGTTATCGCCGATCCAAGTATGGGATGGGCTGTGAAAACAAAGAGAGACAAATTCTAATACGAACCGAATACAATGATAATTGAGTTGAAGGTACCGTCGCCGGGTGAATCGATCACGGAAGTCGAAGTCGTCAAATGGATGAAGGCGGATGGCGAGTATGTCTACAAGGACGAGCTGCTGTGCGAGATCGAATCCGAGAAAGTGACTCTCGCGTTGCATGCGGAGGAATCCGGCAAACTGAAAATCCTGGTCGGAGCAAACTCGACTGTTGCTGTCGGTACGGTTGCGTGTACGATAGACACCGATGCGAAGCCTGACCCATCAAGCGCGCCAGTGTCGAAAGAGCCAGTGGTCGAGAGTCAGGTGGTGTCTCAGCCCGAAGTGAAGGCGGACGATGAGGAGAAGCCAGTCCGGATGGCCAGACCTGTCGCGACTACTCCCACAGAAGCTACACCGGCGGATATCAGGCCTATCAGACGCGAGAAGATGACGCAGCTCCGTCAGAAGGTCTCTCAGAGGCTGGTTGCCGTCAAGAACCGGACGGCGATGTTGACGACTTTTAATGAAGTAGATATGACCCGGGTCAAAAGAATCAGGGCGGAGTATCGTGAGCGATTCGAGCAGCAGCACGGTGTGAGGCTTGGGTTCATGTCATTCTTTGCGAAGGCCGTCTGTGAAGCGATCAGAGATTTCCCGGCGGTCAATGCGATGATCGATGGTGGCGAGATAATCTTTCATGATTATGTCGACATCGGAATTGCTGTGAGTGCCAAAAAGGGACTGATGGTACCGATCATAAGAGACGCTCATCGGATGACGTTCGCGGAGATCGAGAAGGCGATCATTGATCTTTCCACCAAAGCTCGTGAGAGTAAATTGACCATGGACGAATTGACCGGGGGCACATTCACAATAACCAACGGTGGTGTGTTTGGATCGATGCTGTCGACGCCCATATTGAACCCGCCGCAGAGCGCGATTCTCGGTATGCATACGATACAGGATCGACCCGTGGCCATTGATGGTCAGGTTGTAATCCGTCCTATGATGTATCTGGCGCTTTCGTATGATCATCGGATCATAGACGGCATGGAGTCGGTCAGTTTCCTGAAACGAATCAAAGAGATGCTCGAAGATCCGGTTAGGATGCTGCTGAATGTCACCCCAGACAATCGATGAAACAAACTGCTATGCCTGTTAGATCGTAGTACACAGTATGGACAAGTTTTCCTACATGAGCAATGCCGATGTGACGTCTCTCGATGAGATGTACAAGCTGTATCGAGAAGACCCAGATTCGCTTGATCCGTCGTGGCAGAGATTCTTCGAGGGCTACGAATTCGCCCGCGCATCATTCGGCAACACGGCGAGTGTGCCGGAGGCGGTAAGGAAAGAGTTCGCTGTCATCAATCTGATAAACAGTTACAGAAGCAGAGGCCATCTTTTTACGAAGACCAACCCGGTGCGTCGCCGCCGTCAATATTCGCCTACGCTGGATATCGAGAATTTCGGGCTGGATCAGTCTGATCTGGGAACGGTGTTCCAGGCAGGTTCTGAGATTGGGATTGGCCCGGCGAGTCTCGGCGAGATAGTCGACCATCTTCAGGCGACATACTGCGAATCTGTGGGAGCTGAGTTTCGGTATATCAGAGCGCCAAAGAAGTTGCAGTGGTTACAGGAGCGAATGGAGAGTTGCAGAAATCGCAAGGAGTTCTCGCCGGAAGAGAAGAAACATTTGCTGTTTCATCTCAATCAGGCGGTAGTCTTCGAACAATTCATGCACAGAAAGTTCGTCGGACAGAAGCGCTTCTCTATCGAAGGAGTTGAGACTCTGATTCCGGCGATGGATGCTATTATCGAGCGAGGCGCAGAGCTGGGTATCGAAGAGTTCGTCATCGGCATGTCGCACAGGGGGCGTCTGAATGTCCTCGCAAGTGTGCTTAAGAAAAGCTCTGCAAAAGTATTCAGCGAGTTTAAGGGCCAGTCAGCAGGAGATCTGTTTCATCATGGAGATGTGAAATATCATCGCGGATATTCGGCTGAGAAGTTCTCACACGTCGGCAAGAAAGTCAAAATACGACTTGAAGCTAATCCATCTCATCTCGAGGCTATCGATCCTGTAGTCGAGGGAATCGTCAGAGCGAAAGCCGATCATGATTACAACGGAGACTATAAGAAGATTGCTCCGATTCTTATCCACGGGGACGCAGCAATAGCAGCGCAGGGAGTAGTCTACGAGGTAATCCAGATGTCGGCTCTTGACGCTTACAAGACCGGCGGCACGGTTCATGTCGTGCTGAATAACCAGGTCGGATTCACAACGGGTTACCTGGATGGCAGATCGAGCACGTATTGCACAGATGTCGCAAAAGTGACTTTGTCTCCGGTATTTCACGTGAATGCTGATGATGTCGAGGCGGTGGCATACGCCATAATGCTGGCTATCGAGTTTCGACAGGAATTTCAGAAAGATGTTTTCATCGACCTGCTCGGTTATCGGAGGTATGGTCACAACGAAGGTGACGAGCCGAGATTCACTCAGCCGCTGCTTTACAAGGCGATTGAGCAGCATCCTGATCCGAGAGATATCTATAATCGCAAGTTGCTTGAGCAGGGAGTCGTCGAACCGGCAACTCTGAAAGAAATGGAATTGAAGACAGTCGAAAAACTCGAGAGCGAGCTACAAAGTGCGAAGACTGGGAAAGAGCAAATCGAATCTGAGGCAACAGGTAAGTTCAGCCGAATTCACATTCCAACATACGCCGATTTTCACCAGTCGCCGGAGACCGGTGTCGATGAGAACACTCTTGTTTCCATTGCGGACAGGATCGTTGAAATTCCGCCTGCTAAGAAATTCTACAGAAAGATCGAGAAACTACTCGCAGAGCGGAAGAAAATGGTTCACGAGAGGCGGAAGCTCGATTGGGCGATGGGGGAGCTGCTGGCATATGGGACTCTTCTCAGAGAGGGAACTCCGGTCCGAATCGCGGGACAAGATACACGCAGAGGGACGTTTTCGCACAGGCATGCAGTGATCACTCTTGAGGATTCTGCGGAGACTTACATTCCGCTTGATCATGCGAGCGATGACCAGGCTGACTTCAGGATATACAACTCTCTTCTGTCCGAATATGCAGCACTCGGCTTCGAATTTGGCTACTCGCTTGTCATGCCGGATGGTTTGACTATTTGGGAGGCACAGTTCGGAGACTTTGCAAACGGTGCACAGATTGTGATTGATGAATTGATATCGAGCGCAGAGGCAAAATGGCGCAGGTTTAGCGGTCTGGTCCTTTATTTGCCGCATGGATTCGAAGGTCAGGGCCCCAATCATTCCTCGGCGCGACTTGAACGATTCCTTGAGCTTTCTGCGGAAAACAATTGGCAGATAGCGAATTGCACGACACCAGCGAACCTGTTTCACATACTGAGACGACAAGTCATCAGGAGCTTCAGAAGGCCACTTGTTATATTGACACCAAAGAGCCTACTGAGGCATCCGTTGTGTCAGAGTCCTATCGAGGATTTCCTGACAGGCGCGAGGTTTGAGCCTGTCATCGACGATCCGAATGCTGATGCTGATCGTATCCGAAGAGTACTTTTCTGTTCAGGCAAAATATACTATGACCTAGTCGCAGAGAAGATTGAGAAGAAGCGTGACGACGTTGCTATCGTGCGAATCGAGGAACTGTATCCTATCCCGATTGAACGTGTTACTGATTTGTCCCGCAAGTATACAAATGCTAAAGATCTTTGCTGGGTTCAGGAAGAGCCTGCGAATATGGGAGCATGGCCTTTCATCAGCCGCAAGTTCTCGAGATTCCGCCTTCGGTTGATTGCGCGGCGCGAAAGCTGCAGCCCCGCGACAGGGTATCTGAGCCTCCATGAATCAGAGCAACAGGATCTGATCGAACGAGCTTTTGACGTCCCTTCATAATAAGAAGGGCAGAATAAATGATCAGTCTGCCCTCCGACACTGCTTGCCTGCATTAGATTCTTGTAGTCAAATCAGACTTATCTCCTACCACAATTCCGGACAGAATTCTGGCGGTGGTCCGCCTGCAAAGATGTAGTTGTGTCGGTTCAGCTAAAGTCGGACATGGACGGGCTTTTGGTTAAGACATAGGTTTTGCTATGTTGATCTTAACGAAAGGAGTGCCCGATGAGTGGGAAACAGAGTCAGAATCCAGAAGCTGTGGTGAAGGAGATTCGGCAGCAGACTCGGAGGAAGTTTACAGCTGAGGAGAAGATCCGGATCGTTCTGGTCTATAGAATCAATATAGAATAGTGTGGACTGATGTGTCAAGTATTATTCTCGCCAATCGATCATCCCTGTGGGTTCCGGGACCACACGTTTGTTATTGACTCTCATTTTGACTATGATTAAACTGTGAATTAATTATGTTAATCGGCGTGGGGACGCATAGGAGACCGTCATCTTGATGGCGAACGGATTCGAGATATTCAGTATAAGGAGATAGAACCATGATAGACCTGAATGGAATCAAGAAACTGCTTGCAGCTGAGGCCGACGAGCTTCTGAACTACACCTGTACAGGCATCTCTAAGGACCAACTGCACCTTCCCGGACCGAATTGGCTTGATGATATTCATCTCAATTCAGATCGCCCGATTCCGGTGATGAGGAGTCTGAATGCGCTTTTCGGTCACGGTAACCTCGCCGGAACCGGTTTCCTGTCGATTCTGCCGGTGGATCAGGGAATAGAGCATTCGGGTGGAGCATCGTTTGCGCCGAACCCGATCTATTTCGATCCGGAGAATATTGTCAAGCTGGCGATTGAAGGTGGCTGCAACGGTGTTGCTTCAACGCTCGGTGTTCTCGGTAGTATCGCACGCAAGTATGCTCACAAGATACCGTTCATTCTGAAGATCAATCATAATGAGCTGCTGACCTATCCGAACAAGTACGACCAGGTGCTGTTTGCGTCTGTCGATCAGGCGAAGGAGATGGGTTGCGTCGCTATTGGCGCGACGATCTACTACGGTTCCGAAGGTTGCAGCCGTCAGATTCAGGAGATCACACAGTCGTTCGAGTATGCGCATGAACTGGGACTAGCGACTATTCTGTGGTGCTATCTCCGCAACAATGCTTTCAAGGTCGATGGTAAAGACTATCACGGCAGCGCGGATCTCACTGGGCAGGCGAATCACCTCGGAGTGACTATAGAGGCTGATATTATCAAGCAGAAGCAGCCGACAATCAACCGTGGCTATGCGGCTATGAATTCCGGCGGAGAGTCGTTCGGGAAGTATAACAAGAAGATGTACGACGGTATCTGCAAGGATCACCCGATCGAAATGACTCGTTATCAGGTTGTCAACAATTACATGGGACGTGCCGGACTGATCAACTCTGGCGGATCGTCCGGTGAGAATGATCTTGCTCAGGCGGTGCGGACTGCAGTAATTAACAAGCGCGCCGGCGGTATGGGTCTGATCAGCGGAAGAAAGTCATTCCAGAAGCCGATGAAGGATGGGGTAGAACTTCTGAACGCAATTCAGTCGGTCTATCTCAGTAGGGAGATTACGGTCGCTTAGCGCTGCACTCGTCAGTCACACCCAGCCCAATGTGGCTCTCGGTATGATTCGGAGTGGCTCTGGATGAGAACAATCGGGAGTATAAGGTGGTTGTAGCGGTAAATAGCTGCGAGCCATGCTTGGTATTTTTCAGGAGGATTAAGTTCGATGGACATTTATGAATTCGCTATGCAGATGGAGAAAGATGGGGAGAAGTATTATCGTGATCTCGCTGAGACGGTCACGGATGAGGGAGTCGCGAAAATACTACTCATGATGGCAGACGATGAGGTGAAGCACTACAACATACTCTCACACATAAAGTCCGGCACACCCGACATGCAGGGGACGGAAGTGCTCAAGAATGCCAAAAACATATTCCAGGAAATGCAGGTCGGTCAGAGTGATTTCGATTTCGATATCGCTCAGAAAGATGCGTTGCAGAAGGCGCTGGAGATCGAAGAGCGCAGTGAGAAATTCTACGTAGAGAAGTCGAAAGAGGTGGACTCGGAAGATCAGAAGGCACTGCTTCTGCGGATAGCTGATGAAGAGAAGCGTCATGTGCACCTTCTCGATCACATGATTGAGTTCATGAGCCGCCCGTCGACATGGCTTGAGGATGCGGAGTTTTCTAATATCGAGGACTATTGAGTGGGTTGGTCCGAAATGCGGGATTACAGACGGCGCTTCGTGACGGGGTGCTGTCTCTGTATGCGATCTGAACTAGGGTTCGGGGTTTGTTATGAATGATAGGGAGTCTGAAGCCGATCCGGAGGCGGCGTCCGAGAGAGCAAGGGAATTCAGAGAGCAGCGAGAGCTCCTGAACAAGATTGTGCTCGACAACAGCGGCCTCACGATGAAGCGGTTCTTCAATCTCGACACTCAGGCGTATACGGACGGAGCGTTATCGACAAAGACCAAAGAGCTGCTCGGACTGGTCTCCTCACTTGTGCTCAGGTGCGATGATTGCACAATGTATCATCTTCTCAGATGTTTCGAGAAGGGAGTGAGCGATCAGGAGTTCGAAGAGACCATGAGCATAGGACTCGTGGTTGGTGGCTCGATAACGATTCCTCACATCAGGCGGGCATTCAAAGCATGGGTTGAATTGAGACGTGGCAAAGGTGAATAGCGATCTAATTTCGGACTTGTGGTTTATATGGTGAACAAGACTCAACTTCTGGATACATTATTTGCTCGGATCGAGGCGCTGGTGGAGTCACCGATTCCCGTCTCGGAGAAACTTCTCGGTATCTGCGATATGCTCAGGGAAGTGGTGCCCCACTATGATTGGGTAGGATTCTACTTAGTGGATGGGGAGAACAAGAGAGAACTTGTGCTCGGACCTTTCGCCGGGGAGCCTACAGATCATGTCAGAATACCATTCGGCAAAGGCATTTGTGGGCAGGCTGCAGAAAGAGGTGAGACATTTGTTGTTCAGGATATCTCCGAGCAGACCAATTATCTCTCCTGCAGCATAGATGTCAAATCGGAAATTGTCCTTCCAATGTTCAAGGGCGGCGAACTAATCGGCGAGCTTGACATAGACTCCCATCAGACCGCGCCATTCACGGATGAAGACGAGGGATTTCTTGAGAAAGTTGCCGCTAAGGCTGCGTGTCTGCTTTGAACTTCAGGACAACGTCAGGCGCGCACAAGCGGAGTGTTCATATAGTTGCATCAATTGGCACACTCTATTGGAGGAGGTGTTTCGTGAGCAGATGTTTGCTGATGGCGTTAGTTGTGGCGCTTATCATGGTCGGAGGATGTATTGACTACCAGGAAACGTTGAAATTCAACGAGGATGGTTCCGGTACATTGAAGATTCGATACGCGCTCGATAAGCAGTATCTCAATGAGATGGAACAGATGGGTGAAAAGATGGGCGGCGAGGAGAGTGAAGAGCCGGAGAATGCTGATGAGGATATGTGGACTCGTGAGGAGATCGAGGAAGCATTGAAGGTGGAAGATACCGGCGTCGAGTTGATTGGATATGAAGCAAGTGAGGACGAAGAATGGAAAATTTGGGTGATTGAGTTTTCATTCGATAACTTGGCTGATTTTGAGATGCTCTCACGCTCTCTTAATGCAGAAGCTGACGAAGATGGCGAGCAGGCTGATATTGACAGGTCATACACGCGGCAGGATGACGGCACCTGGCTCTATCAACATGACTTTGGCGGTGGAATGGGCGAAGAAGGTGGATCTTCTCAGTTCGACACGTCCGACATGGACTCCGATGACAGTGATGCTGAGGACATGCCAACGGCTGAGGAGCTGGCGGAAGCGATGAAGCAGATGCAGGAGGCCATGCAGGAGTACTCCGATGAGGAGGATGCCGAGGGGGGCGATGCGAACCCGGAAGCCGGGGAGCAGGAGGAGCAAATGGAGGAAGCTATGCAGAATCTGAACTCTGGTCTCGAATCGATGTTTGCCGGCATGGAAAATGCCAGAGTGAAGGTCACGGCGGAGTTTCCCGGAAAGATCATAGAATCGAATGCCACCAGTGTCGACGGCAATACCGCCACCTGGGAATTTCGCGGAAAAGCTGTGATACACGATGATATTCCGATGATGACGGCAAAGGTTCAGCCGTAGGGGAGATAGATCGAGTCCAATGAACAATGTCAGGAGGAGGTGCAGTTTATGCATAGACTCGCATTGGTTGCTCTCGCAGCAGCGCTAGCGGTTTTTGGCGGCTGCATCGATTATCAAGAGACAATATCTCTGAACGCTGACGGTTCCGGGACGCTCAAGATTCGCCATGCGCTCGACAGCCAGTATATGGATTTGATGCGGCAGGCGCTCGCAAGCTGGGAAGCTGAGGATGACAATGTGCCTGAAAAATCGGAGGTCAAGAGCGATGAGATCTGGACTCGACAACAGATACAAAAGGCACTGAAATGCAATCATTGCGTTGAGTTGATGGACTACGACATAAACGATGAGGGGCGATGGAGAGTCTGGAGCATGGAGTTCTCATTCAAGGACATTTCAGGTGTCGAAGGCTTGCTGCGGAGTCTCAATGAGGAGTCGGTCTCTGAAAGGGGACTTGCTGACATGAAGAGGTCATTCACCAAGCAGACCGATGGCTCATGGCTCTTTCAGCACAGCTTAGGTACTCATCGCGAAGGAGGTTTGGAGAGCTCTGACATCTCTGGGATAGAGATGCACCAAGAGGATTCTATGGGGATTCCTGCTGATGAGGAAATGGCCGGGTTGATAGATCGCTTTGAGGAAGCGACCGAAGATGATTCTCACGATGTCTACGACCAGCAGGGAGAAGACGCGAAGAAAGAGCAGAATAGACTTCCGGAAGATAAAGACTCGGCTGCTCAAGCTTGGGACTCACTGCTCAATTCACTTCCGGCCGAGATAGACAAAACGCATATTAAAATCACAGCGACATTCTCAGGTGAGATAGTCAAGTCGAATGCGACAAGCATCGAGGGCAACACCGCGGTCTGGGAATTTAGCGGACAGCGAGAGAGGGATAACGGCGGTCCATCGCTAGCTGCCACAATACAGCCATAAGTTGAAGGACACGAGTGCATAAGAAAAGGCGAAGCGGCCTGCGACCTTCGCTTCGCCCTGTTGGACTTATATGTAGGCTGGCGTACCAGACATATAGAGATTTCGGTCAGAAAGAGCCCGTCCTTAAGACGGGCTCTGATAGCTTCACTGACTATCCGCCCAAGGAAGCTAATCGAAGCAGGCTACTGTTCTTTAACCAACGAGGGTATGAGTGCAAATCAGAACAGTAGCCTGCTTATCTATGAAAAAGGCAACCATCCGCAAACAGATATAGTATCAAGACTCATGCCAACTTTCGACACGTCAGCATGTCGCAGTAACGTATTGTGAGTCAATGAGATGCAATATTGACGGATTGTGGCGCTCACGCCGGGGGCGCATTTCCTGCGCTACTGCAGAGCGTGTAATACTCCCGATTCGCACGAATGTGTTGTGATCCATTGTGTTAGGCTGCCGCACATGTTGCGATGCCAAATCACGCTTTCTGCTCTTTTAACATCTACGGAAAAACCACAGATATAGTGGTGTGTCTGATGAGTTTCTGATTGTCAGAAGAACCTATTCAGTAAGGAGAACGGATGCTAAGTCGAGCAAAGCGGTTCCTCGAGAGGATTAGCGTGGCAGCAATTTCCAATGGCAATAGCGGCAATCTTGCGAGCGCTGGAGGGTTCTACGCAAAGCCTCGGTCGAAACGTCTCCAGAGACAAAATGAGTTCCAGTTGACTTATCCATGCGGGGCGGATTCTCACGAAGTCAGGATTGGTCTTTATCGGTTTCTGCGCGACCATGTACCATTGCTGAACGCGGCTATTTGGACATGGGTCAGAATGGCTGCGGGTCGTCCCGAATTTATGCTTTTCGACAGCAACGGCGAGCAAACTGAATCTGCCGAAGTGCGAGCGGTTGTTGACAGCCTTGCGCGGCGATTATATGATAACCGATATCAGAAGTTTGGGGGAATCGATGCTCTGCTCGTTGAGTTCTTCAACACCTTATTCACGACCGGTTCAGTATGTGGTGAACTTCTGGTAGATGCATCCGCCACCGGAGTGCAGAACTTCTATTTCATTGATCCGGCTACGATTCGATTCAAGCTTGAACGAACAGGCGAATGGCAGATGTTTCAGCAGATTGATGATAGAAGAATTAGTCTCCATGCGCCGTCGACATACTTCTACGGACTCGATGCAAACTCGATTGAACCGTGGGGGCGCTCTCTGCTGTCAGCGGTGCCGTTTGCATCGCGAGTCGAGCAGGCACTTGTCAGGGATATGCACAGTAGCATGCATAACGCTGGCTATCATCGGCTGCACGTGAAGATCAAACCGCCAGATCGATTGGCAGGGGAGGATCAGAACGCGTATGTTGCGCGCGCCAACCAGTATTTCGATGAGACCCTCGGAATGATGAAGGATATTGAACCTGATGATAATCCGGTCACTTGGGATGATGTTGACATCGACTATATAGGACCGGCATCGAAAATATCATCCTCATCCTCCTGGTACATCAATCACAAAGCCATGATAGAGGATATATGCGCGGGAACGCACCTTGCACCGTTCATGCTCGGATACTCATATGGATCATCGCGCACTTGGGCGGAGTTCAATTTTGAGTTGCTGCAGAGGCAGCTGCGCACCATTCAGGCCGCAGCTGTCAGGTTTCTGCGATGGATAACTTCGGTCGAATTTGCGCTGAAGGGGATCAGTGTCGAATGCAGATGGTCATTCGATGACTCGATAAGCGTGGGTGTGCTCGAAAAAAGGCAGGCAGAGGCCATTCATATCGACAATGTCATCAAGAAGGCAGACGCAGGGCTTATCACTACTGAAATAGCGAAAAAGGAACTCGGATGTCAGAGCTGATCATATTCTAACTAAGTGGGAGCGTCCACATCACTCGATTCGCAAAACAGAACAGGTGGCGCAGAGCCGTGACCGATCCGGTTCTGTTTGCCAGAGAGTTTATTGAGATTGAACCGCACGAAGGGCAGATCAAATGGCTGACTAATTCCGTGAAGCCTGAGAATCTGCTCTGCACCGGAAACAGATGGGGCAAATCTCTGGTGCAATCCGTGAAAATACTACATCGCTGCATATTTAGAATCAGAAACATGAAATATGATGCTTCCGGGCGATACACTGCCGTTAATGCGTCGATTACCATGGATCAGGCAAAGATCATTTTTCAGAATGTACTTCGTCTGGTAAAGGGGAAGCCACTGCTCGA
The DNA here is from genome assembly GCA_018820315.1 of Candidatus Zixiibacteriota bacterium. Lineage (NCBI taxonomy): Bacteria > Pseudomonadati > Candidatus Zixiibacteriota > Candidatus Zixiibacteriota bacterium. Next base: position 27,903 of record JAHJOQ010000001.1, read on the forward strand.
GCTGATGGTCAATTGCGTGCGGTGGACGCCGTATCCGCAGCTCTATTTCGCAAACGGTGCTGTGTTTACGGCCCGTTCGACTCAGAACAGAGGCGAGCATCTCCTCGGTTACGACTACGACTTCTTCAATTTCGATGAGGTTGCCTTCGAACTTCACCCGGAGTATGTCGTCGACGAAGTGATCGCAATGCGACTTGCCGATCGTGAAGGGATGCTCGATCTGACTTCGACGCCGAAAGGCAAAAACTGGTTCTACCGACGCTATCTGGAGCTTGCGAAGAGACCTGATCGATGTTACGTGCAACAGGGAGCGAGTACTGAGAATGGCTTCATCAGCGGCAGATATCTGAAGAAAAAGATGCAGACATTGTCAGAAGCCAGAGTTCGTCAGAACATCATGGGGGAGTTCGTTGACGCCGGTGATGAAATCGTGTCTGAGGATCTCATCCAGGCCGCGCTCGCCAATTCTACGGGCTTGTCCGGGCCGATTGAAGGACATCGTTATTGTCATGGTTGGGATCTTGCGAGAAAAGTGACACATACTGTTGGAGTCACTCTCGATATCACGACGAAGCCGCACCAGGTAGTCGCTATTGAGAGGTTTCAGGGTCGGGACTGGGACGATGTCTTCGGAGCGATCAGGAAGAAGCATCGGCTCTATGGTGGCCCGGTGCTGGTCGACTCTACCGGTCTGGGCGACGTTGTTCTGAGCCAGGTCGCTGACATCGGGGCAGAGGGATACAATTTCGGACTCGGCGGCGGGAAAGCTAAAGCAGAACTGCTGACAAATCTGCAAATAATGCACGAGCGTAATGAAATCGCTTATCCGTATTTCGAGCAACTTGGAGCGGAAGAGTACTGGTCCAATCTCCAGGAACTTCGAGAAGCTACCTGGACAGAGAACGGCAAATGCGACTTTCTGATGGCTCTTGCCTTGTCATGCTGGATTGTCGGGTGTGCGAACCGCGATTTCTCCAAGAGATCGGTGGATCCACGGACCGGATCGGTATAGAGAAACCCGGGCATAGTACCCGGGTTCTATATCCAAGCTTTCATGTCTATCTCAGTAGCAGCGAAGACTCTTGCTCAGCTTCTAATCTTCCTGTACAGACTGCCGCCGGCAAGTCCGAGACCGATCAGTATCAGAGTAGTCGGTTCCGGAATGGGAGGACATGCAGGAGCTGCATTGTCATAAGCTGCCTCGTTGCCCCAGAGAAACGAATTGCCGGTTCCAGGCGAAGGACCTGTGGCTGGCTGATTGATACCTGTGCCGGTTGTCAGCACCAGATCACTGCCCTTTGTGCCGGTCCCGTTACCGTTGTCGCTCCCTCCAGTGCCTCCAGCAACGTTGTCAATCCTCGAGAAGTTGAAGCCGTAAACCGGCGTCCAAGTAAGGCAGAGGAGTAGAACGATTACTAGAGCTGACACTGTCAGCGGCCCGAGATTGCTTGTAGAAAGTTTGTCCTTCATATACACCTCACTGTCGATTTAAGCATCATTGGCCACTGTATCAGCAATTCAGGTGCCAAAATTCATGCTGTTTGATGGCAGGCATAACCTCATGTGAAACGGATGTTTAACTACTGAAGTACCGGAGTTCATCCGACCGGATTATTGTAATATGTGCAGAAAATTGCATGATTGTGCCGGAACGAAGCTCTGAATAGAGCAGTGTGAATCCATTATTAACAACAGCTGAATGGTGATTGCCGACAGTCAGCTTTATCTGAAGGAGGAACTATGGATGCATTGCTGAAAGACTGCCATATTGAATCGGGAGCCGTCCGAAATGAGGTGTCGCGGGAGTTTGTCGAAATTATCAACCAAACGATGTCTCCGGTAAGGCCGTTGGATCCCGATGAGGTTTGCGTGAGGACGATGCTTGTCACGTCTGATGCTGTAAACTCGCAGGGGGGGCGATTTCCCACCAGCGAATTGCCGCGTCTCTGCGAAATGATTCCCGGTACTCCGGTCATGATCGGTCATGACAAATCGAAACTTCCAATTGCGAGATGCTTCAGATCGGAGCTTGTTGAGCACGATGGAAAGGCATGGGTCAAGGCGTGGTTCTATTGGATAAAGACAACATCGGGCTCAGAAGATCTGCGCAGGAATATCGACGGCGGCATTTACACAGAGTGCTCTCTCGGATTCAGTTTCGGTCTGCCTGAATGCTCTGTTTGTTCCGGTGACATCAGAAAGTGCAGCCACATTGCAGGGCGGGAATACAGAGGGCAGTCCGGCAATAGTGTGAACTGTCATTTTCGGTATCGAAATGTCTCAAGAGTAAATGAGATATCACTTGTCTACCGGGGTGCCGTACCTGGAACTGCGATTTCGGATCATGTGCTGAATGCGAATGCTGGGGAGGAGATCGAACTGATTGGTGATTCAGAGTCATGCCAGGCACGAAGTAGGCTACTGCTCAATGCCAGACTTGCAGACTTGCCGGATGAAGGAGTGACTGCCTATCCCGTGTACCACGGCATTCCATTCAATGCGACACAAATCGGAGAAGTATTCAAGACATCTTTGTCGGTCGATTGGGCTGAGTTTCCCCCTGTGAAGAGAGCGATTGAGATGCTGGATGGCGTTTTTCCACCGGGATCATCGGTGCGTGGGGTAGTCGCAATCTACCGCGGGAAGACCCGGCTGCCAGTGTACCTCATGGAGCGTATCAAGAGAGGAGAGATGACTCTCTCCGGCAGATGCCGAATCAAGCTATTCGTACCGCAGACGTTGCGAGACCAGGTTTCCGAAGCGGAAATGGATCGGCTTGCCAGGGGGCATGTCGATGCGATTTCAGAGCGCAAATTGGTCGGGAGAAACCAACTCGATTCGGCGGTGGAATCCTCGCCGCACGAAGGATTGCGGATCGAAAAAGATGTGGACAACTGCATGGTGGTCAGGAATGGTAATCGCTTCCTGTTGGAGGTGGTCAGAGTGTCCTGCACCGCGGCTGGGAAGCACTGCTACGATCTCCAGTTCGGTGATTCGAAGCTTGGATGCTTCCGGACCTATGAGACGCGCGTACCGGCATCCGTGGGTGACACTCTCTATGTCGAGGCTGATGTTGCCAAGCTGAGCGGCGGGATATCACTGAGGCGCATCAGGGTGCTCGATAATTTGGGAAGCTACTTTGAGCCGGACCGACCTTGGTCGTCTCACACGGATAATCTGTCACCGTCGGCTCACTATTCTATCAGACTTGTCGGTACTGCCTCAGCCATGCTTCGACTCGAATCAGAGTCTGAATCAAGGCAGATCGAGTTTCCGGTATTCTCCATCAGGCAGCTCAACAGCGGGAAGATTCTCGTTGGATACGATATGGAGGAGACCGAAGCGAGCGGCGCTGTCGAGCTGCTCGATTCTGGAAGTGCCGTGATGTTGGAAAAGGTGGCAAGTGGTTTGAAGCTTCGCCTCAATGGGCAGCAACTAAGCGGCGATTACATTCTGAGGTATGCGATCCATAAGGATGAGAGAGTAACTTTGATCTATCGGGCAGGCGCCGCCTCAGTGGCTTCTCGCGAGATCATGAAAACATGACTCGAACCAAACGTGCCGGTGGAGTACATCTTCACGAGTCCGAAATCGAGTGAGTAATATTCGTACGATGTTCTGAACGGCGTAACGGTGCCTGGCATTCTGTACTCATTCTTGAAAACGAAGCAAATGAAATTGTCGAGCGGCAGCAGAAGCGATTCGCTCCGTTCAAAGCTGCGTCGATTTTCCATTCCATATGAGAAATAGAGCTTCGAACCAATCCACGGATAACCATCAGGACTGATGGGCGGGGAGTATGAGTCCCAAATATCAGTGGTCTGGACAGTGAGTGGGAATATCTGAGGAGGTTCTGAGAATTTGAAGAGAGAGTCTGCGTCATTGACCGTTCTGAAATACCCCAGATTTACCACAGAGTTTGAGGTGATCTTCAGTGCCGAAGTTTTCTTAGAATCGAACCAGAGATTGATCTGTGACCGAGTCGAGTCGGATGCCTGAGCGGCGAACTCGACGAGTGAAGTGTCAATGGTTACGAAGTAGGATGGATAGTAGGAGATAATCGTGTCATATTTGATGTACTCGCATTCGACATCTTCCTGCAGGCCGAGAAGTCGAACGGCATTATTCGTGATAAGATTCTCGTCATCGTTCGTGCTCTTATCGCTGCAGCCGGAAATAGCCACAACCACAAGCAGCATGATAATTGCCGAAAAACGATTCATCGATAACCTCCTCAACATAATCTACACTAATTGCAATAGGAATCAGAGTCAACAAAAACCGGAGGATTGCACATGGAATCAGCAAAATTGTGCGACGAAATAAGCGCGTTCCGCGAGGTTCTGCAAAAGGGCAGTCTTACGGAAATCGATCTTGATGCACTTGGCGACTGTCTGGGGGAGACTCTTCGCACGCTCGAAGAGATGAAGCGCGACGAGTGTGGCGAGAAGCTTTTCAGAAGTGACGTAATATCTGAAATCGTGAACCTAAGCAGAGCTGCTCAAGCTCTTGAGAGTGGAGAGCCTGGAATCGACTCCGATAGTTGGGCAGCCAAGCTCGCATCGCTCGATGCAGAGAAGCTGCTCGCTATTCGAAAGAGAGTGCGTCTCAGTTTCAGTCATCTTCAGAGATCGGAAGATGCACCGCGGCGGAGGTATGGGCATACTGCCTCGCCGAAGTCATTCGCTGATTACAAACTTGAAAACGAGCGGGTGTGATCACCCAGAGAGCGGGAGATTGAAGCTCCCATAAGTATAGATGAAAGGAGAAACAGATGAGTGTAAGAAATCAGAATCTTGAGACAATTGCCGCTGTGTACGCGACTTTCGGTATCCATCAGACCGGTGGACTGGATGATCTTGCTGACGCGGACATTGGCTCAGCCGTGAAGTTGACTGGCAATTTCGAGGTGGGTCCGGCAGATGATAACTCGACCGTTCTGGGCAAGATCGTAGCCTTGACGCTAACTGATGCGGACGTCGGGAAGAGGAACGCAACGGTGCAGATCGGTGGAGTGGTGTCGTTGCCAATCACAACCACATATCCGGCCGTAGGGGATCGTGTTGTCGGTGGAACCGGCGGCACTGTCAAGAAGGCTCCTGCGTTGGGTGGCAGCGACCCAGCGGGCGGCAACATTGCACGCGGAACTGTGCTGGCTGTCAGCGGGACTGCAAGTTGCACAATCTTCCTACCGTAACGAAAGGAACTGACTGTGAATTTCAACGACATAATCAATGGCGATATCCCGGATAATCTGATCTCTTTGGCGGAGAGCGAACCGACAGGGGGCACGGTAGATCTCTCTCGTGCGAGGCAGCTTGAAGTCGAGCGTGATCACTACCTTGAAGCTCAGGCGCAGGGGATCTCTCTGACTGAACTTCTCGAATCGGACCCGTTCGATCCGTCACCGACCGATTCACCCCTTGATGCATTCGAGCGGCAGCTTCTGCTGAAAGGGATCAGGAGCAGCGGTCGAAATCCTGCCACCGTCGAGCTGTTCTACAGAAACGCTCCGATGCTGATGCCGGAATTCATGATGCGCGAAATCAAACGCGGCATGTCAATGCGGAGTGATTATCGCAGGCTGCCGGCCTCATCGAGCAGTATCGCAACAAACAGGTACACGCCGCTCTACATAGACGCATCAGCTACCGATGACAATCTGTCGCTGAGGCCGGTGGGCGAGGGGGCGGAGGTTCCGCAGATCGTTGTTACGGAGCAGAAGAATACTGTGACTGTTCCCGACTACGGTATCGCCCTGAAGGCCTCGTATAAGGCGCTTCGTCATCGAACTACTACTCAATTCAAAGTGCTTCTGTGGTACATTGGATTCAAGTTGCAGGCTGATAAAGTGTCGCTGGTGGTGGATGTCATTCAGAACGGAGATGGCAACGGTAATGCGGCGACTGTTATCAACACGGACTCATCCGGATCAGTCGATTATGATGACCTGGTGAAGTTCTATCTCGAATTCTTTCCGTATGAACTGAACACGATTATCTGCAACAAGACGATGGTGCGTACGCTGCTCAACCTGACAGAGTACAAGGATCCGACGATCGGATTCAAGTTCCAGACCAACGGCGAGTTGCTATCGCCCCTGGGCGCCGCAATAGTCCGATGCGATGATTGCCCCTCTGACATCATCATCGGTCTCGACAACAGATTCGGAATTGAGGAGGTTCGCAGCCAGCCGCTGATGGTTGAGTTCGACAAGATCATCGAACAGAAATTTGAGGAAGCGGTTATCTCAGAATCGGTCGCGTATGCCAAGATCATTCCGGAGGCATCGCTCATTCTCGATTCAGTGTTCGCATAGCAGATTGAAAAGCAACCTTATGAGCCCGCCTCTGTGGGGGCGGGCTTAGGGGATATGGTATGATTAAGAATATAGCAATCTCAAGCGCCTACTATGGCGGCGGGCTGTCGATTCAGAAGAAACTGTTCGTTGTGAAGTCCGGTTCGTATCAGGGAAGAACTGTCGTCGTATATCCGAAGACGCAGAGCCAGCTTGTGTTTGTCTGGAGCGATCCCCCATACACATCGTGGTCCGAGGAAACCGTGATAGTCTCAGATTCCGCGAATTATCCAGCCTGTGCGTACATGGATGACGACGGCAGCATCTATGTCGCTTACACCGTGCAGACGTCATTCGATCTGGCAGAGAAGAAGCTGGTATACTCGGATGGAAACTGGAGCGCTGGGTCGAAAAATGTGATTTACAGCGGCGACGCAAGTTTCTACCCGTCTCTATACAAAGATCTGTGGAACAGGCTCTGGGTTAGCTTCACGAGAGAATCGAGCGGCAGCTACTACATCAATGTCAAGCGTTCGACTGATGATGGCACGACCTGGGGCACGGGTCCGTCCGATGAAGGTACAACGCTGACCTCCGGCGCGACTTCATGCTATAGTCAGCTTGTGTACCGCCCGAACCATGTCTACTGCATCTATACAGAGGGCGGTACGAAGCTTGCATACAGCAGGATGGAAATAACTGCAGCTCTGTTTGATGATGAGGTGGGTCTCTACACCGGCACGGGACTCTCTGCTAATTTCAGCGGTGCATGCTCGGCTGATCTGCGATTGGGTATTGCGTTTTGCGATGATTCTGATTTGCTCTACAAGGAGTTCGATGGTGCTCAGTGGTCCGGTATCGAGACCATCGACTCGGCATTCTCAGTCAATCCGAATCTGTACTTCAGGCAGAGTGTGCCATACGTCGTGTTTGCGAAGGAAGTCGGAGCGGATCAGCATCAGCCACATTACTCGTATCGCGAGGGGCAGGCTTTTTCGGAGGCGGCTCCGATCTCTCCCGAAATGAGCACCCTCGACAGAGTGTTCTGCTACAATCCATCGGGAGCAGTCAAATTCAATGACAAAACCGCCGCTGCGGCTGACAGCACTGCGGCTGATGTCTTTCATGACGCCACGGGCAAGATGCTGCTATCTGTCGGGGACGCGCTGTATCTTGGCCAGCAAGAGCGGTTCTCTATGATCACAGCGACGCTTTCAACGAATGGTGAAGGAGGCGGTATCTCCTGGTACTACTGGGATGGTTCTGACTGGAAGATTTTCACGCCATTCTCTGGCTCATATAACTTCGACAGCTCACCCGCGACAATCACATTCTGGAATGACACATCAGAGATACCGTCCGATTGGCAGACCTGCATCGTCAATGGTAAAGCCGGCTACTGGGTGAAGGCATCGGTGTCATCAGCATTCACAGTTGCTCCCATAGGTTCACAGATAACCGGCGTTCCGAATGTGTCATACATAATCTCTGAGTAGGATAGACCATGCCTTATACAAACATAGAACTCGTGCGAAAGCACCTGCAGGAGTCGGAGCAGTCTACCGGTCAGATCGAGAATCACTTGATTAGACCGGATGGATTGACTGCAGTGCAGCTTCCACATGCCGGGATAGTCGATGGCTCGGAGAAGGTCAAAGGTAAAGAGCAGATCGCTCCAGCACGCGAGACAATCTCTCTGGCAGGCGAGGCTTCATCGTTGAGTCGCGGTGATCTGATCGCTGAAAGTGTTGTGATAGCATCGGACAGTTCATTGACTCAGATTTTCACCGAGAACATTGACTACACCGGAAATTACACGTCCGGTGAAATTACGAGAATCCCAACCGGGCTGATTCAGAGCGGCCAGGATGTGTCGGTCTGGTATTATCACTACAAGATATTCGAAAAAGGGATTGACTATCTGATTTCATATCAGAATGGCACAATAACGCGTGTCGATGGAGGAAGCATCGAAGATGGTCAGATGCTATGGATCGATTACGAGATAGAGAGCGGGCTTTTCTCCGACGATGTGATCACCAACGCAGTCGTCGAGGCTTCGGCTCAGCTTGATTCGCGCATCGATGAGACGCTCGCAGAGAGTGTTATCTCGGTGCTCACGATTGCTGAGACATATCTGGCGGTGTCGATACTGACTCAGATTCGCGCTCTTGATGTGCTGCAGTCATCCTCGCTCTCTTCTGCTAACAAAGGCAATGTCTCGACTCGATTTCTTGAAGTGTCGTCACGATACAGAAACGACTTTGAAGATATGATCAGACCATACTTGAGACCGGCTACGAGACTGAGCGGACCGGTTCGTTCATCGCGATAGGAGGTAAGACTATGAACTCAACTCTCGCATACCTGAGAGGCAGAAGACTCTGGGTGGTCGAAAACCTCGTCGTGTGGGGAAGCCTGTCCGCTTACTCGGGACATTTCCTTGTGACAGATGAGCTCGGCGGCGATAAGAGGCTTCTGTTCTGGCAGGTGAGTCTCGGTGGAGATCTGCAGCAGACGAGCTTCGCCGATTTGACCGACATTAACGGCAACGTGCTCCCGGCAATCATATCCCGGCCGAAGATCGTCGTCCTGTCGAAGAATGGTGTGAATGTTGCGGTTGTCGGCAGGGAATCGAATACGACATTCACAATCGCGAAGACAGTTGAAACATCGACGAGTGGACTTGTGGATCTGCTCATATTCGAGGTGGGATCATGAAGAAAGAAGTATCGGTAATCGTCTGCCCGGAATGCGGACAGATCAATGTTGAACTCCCCGGTGGCGTCAGATGTGTCTGTCCTGTGTGTCACGTCGGCATCGACACCTCTGATGACATCACAATCGAGCTGATTGATTAGGCATGCCGAATGAGTCCGGGACAAAATCCAGAAGCAGGAAGAAGAAGCGGCCGAGCGATTCCGAAATGCTCGAAGAGATACTCGAGAAAATCCACGAGCGCCTTCGAGAAAAGGATTTCGAACCGAAAGTCGCAGACTTCCTCAAGGTACTCGAGATGAAATACAAATTGAAACTCTCGGGCGACAGTAAGCAGAAGCTGCTCGATCTAATCGAGGATGTCAGGAGGGAAGAGCTTGAAATGCTGGAGGATGCAGATGGCTCGGAAGAAACTTAGGACTCAAATCGTATTGATGATTCTCTTTGCGCTCAGTTCGACCTCGCTGTTCGCCGATTCGCTTGTGCTTGATGACACCGCGACAGTATTTGACGGCGCGATCTATGGATCGGTCGGCTGCAATTCGGAATTCCCCGATCTGAATTGCGCATTCTACAACATGGGTGGCCAGATCACGTTTTCTGTTGGGAAGTCTGCCGCTCATATTTCGACAGTCTGGCGATCGCTGATGGGCTTCGATCTTGCCGAGCTGTATGATGGCGGCATCAGCGACATCGATTCCGCGATACTGACTCTGAAAGCGCTGTTTGCCACTAGTGCGGATTCGGTTCTGTATCTGGGGTTTCAGTCGCTCAATTACGACGTTATCGAAGGGAACTGCGCAGTTTCTATGCCCCCCAACGATTCGTCATTCACCTGGTCAGCGCGGATATTCAAAGATGAAGTGGACACAGTGCTATGGCAGATCGCTGGCGCAAAGGGGAGCGATGACAGAGAGGATTCAGTCTATGCTATATCACCACCTATCACTGATGCGGGCTCATACCGCATCGACTTGACGGGGTTGGTGCGGCACTGGTTGGACAGCACCGCAACAAGAAGATGGTGTGTGCTCGGAGATACAGTCTCGCTTGCAGGTGGCAGAGCTTTCGCAAAGAAGGTGTTCTCCTCATCCGAGTCGAGTACTGCGTCAAACAGGCCGAAGCTCGAGATCTTCTATCCAACAGTGGGTTTGCAAAGAAGTGACATTTTGTCGGGAGGATTACTAAAATGAAGCGTACTAATGCTATTTTGATAGCTGCTGTTTGTTTTCTTGTGATGGCTTGCAAAACGTTCGGAGGGCTCGGCATTTCTCCGTCGGTTGTTGGCAACGGCGCAGGGGATTCGATTTACATCACCATCTCCTCGATTGATACAACATATTATCCAGAAGTCTCCGATCTTGATAGTCTTGACATTCTGCGATACACGCCGAGCGGCGCGCTGCTCGATTCTACTTCTGAGAATGCATCGAATGTGCTCAATCCGTCGAAGGGATTCTACCGCGCTGCGTTTCGGGCGTCGGGTGGTTCCGGCACAAAAGGCGTCTACACCGTACTTGTTCGTGGATGGCGCGGCGACAAGGAGAGAGGCGTTGCATCGGGGGCATACGAAGTTGTCAGCAAGCAGCATGATGCGTTCCAGGCGCTGGTCGATTCGTTGAGGGATTCCGTCTATGCGATTCTCGATACGTTGCAGGATGGGTTTCAGTCGCACACATCGTCCGCCGATACGGGCGCGATTGCGAGATCGGTTTGGGATGATGATGTGGTTGCGCTCGCTGATCGTCGAATCAGATACGCCGACAGTGTCGGTACTGTGCTGAGTGTGCCGTCGTCGGGATTGGGCGCCTATGCGTGCAGCCTCTACTATTTCAATGCCGCCGACAGCAGCGCGATTCAGGGAGTCTATGCGCGCGTGATGAACAGCTCACAGACGGCGACATCTGCAATCGGGATCACCGATTCCGACGGGCTGGTTGTGATGTCGCTCGATGATGCGCTGTATCATGTCTGGTCGTATCGGGTGGGGTGTATCTTCTCGCCGTTGCCCGATTCGGTTATTGTCAGTGCGCCATCTGCTGTCGATTCGATTTGGGCGACATATTTCGATCCGGGAAGTCCGTCGTCACCGTCGCTCTGCAGAGTCTACGGTTGGGTGCGCGATTTGTCGGGCGATGGCATCAGTGGCGCGACTGTTGCGGCAAATGTGCGGCAGAGTCCGTTGCGGTACGGTTCGATGATAATCTCGCCATATTTCGAATCGACCGTGACGGACACAGCGGGCTACTGGTATCTCGATCTGATCCCGTCGGGCGATCTCGATCCTTCGACGACGTCATACACATTTTCGATCTACTACAAGAATGGCGCAATCGCCGTCAAATCAGCCACCGTCCCCGATTCAAGTAGTTGGGTGTTGGATTGGTAGGAGAGTGGGGCGGCGAGCCGGAGCGAAGCGAAGAGCTCCTACCTATGTTCGGGAAGACGCCATTTCTAGTGGTTGCGTATCTATGAGTCGTCCAAGCCTAGTTCGCCTTTGCATCCACTACTCAAGTGTCTGATCGCCCAATCGTGACCGCAGTAGTAATCGAGCAAGTAGAGCAGATCCCTTACTGCAACGAGTGTATCATCGACGGTTTCATGC
>JAHJOQ010000002.1 GCA_018820315.1 Candidatus Zixiibacteriota bacterium
AGGAATTGTCGCATCCTGAACAATACTGCTGATGATTACGGCGGCGGAATCTATTTGCGAGGAAATATTTTCGAGAGTAACGCCCCGATGATCGTGAACAGCATTGTTCGAGACAATGCCGCGATGGGCGGTGCCGGCATCACCGTCGATAGCTATAGCTGGAATGTGTATGTCATCAACAACCTTATAGCGGGAAACATCGGGGGTGAATACGCGAGCGGTATTCTCATCCAGTATGGCTCAGACTCAAAGACTTTCAATAACATCATTGCCTATAACTCTCAGGATGGAATGATAAGCAACGAATCGGTTGGCGCATTGAGCGGTTACAACTGCTACTATTCCAACGGCGGATCGGACTACTACGGTGGCAGCGACATGGGATTCAATCAGCTTGTCAATCCGCAGTTTGTCAATTATGCTGCCGGCGATTATCATTTGCAGGAGCTCTCACCGATTATCAACAAGGGCTATTACATCGACAGCCTGCCGTCCGTCGACTTCGACGGACAGAAGAGAATCGTTCAGAGCGATGTCGACATCGGCCCGGATGAATTCGCCGACTGCAGCATGACGGCGAATTTCGGTGCCAATCCGACTTCCGGCTGCGAATTTATGCTGGTCAACTTCACGGGTACTGTTACAGGCCTTTATGACAGCCTCATGTGGGATTTCGGAGATGGCTCATTCTCATATAACACGCTGAATGTTCAAAAACCGTATTCCGAGGTCGGTACGTATACGGTCAAACTGTATGCGATCACTCCATGCACGACAGTTGTAGCTATCGCAGAGGATCTGATAACGGTTGGCGAACCGCCGACAGCAAATTTCTCTGTTGATATCGATTCCGGCTGCGCTCCGCTGCTTGTTCAGTTCAGCGACTTATCGGTGGGGAATGTGACGAGCTGGCTGTGGAACTTCGGAGACGGAACAACCTCAGTACTTCCGACGCCGTCGCATGAGTATCAATCGGGAGGCATTTACACGGTCAGGCTGATCGTTGCGAACGTCTGCGATATAGACACCATCATCCGAACCAACTACATAACTGTGGGAGGATCTGCCGAAGCCGATTTCCTTGCGACTACTACTGCCGGTTCGGCACCGTTAACAGTCAACTTTGTTGATCAGTCTCGAAATGATCCGACGGAATGGGAATGGGATTTCGGCGATGGTGGCAGTTCGGCGCTGCAGAACCCAACGCATCAGTACACTAAACCCGGCATATATGATGTGCAATTGACCGTGACTAACGAATGCGAGTCTTACGACACCTGGCTCCTGGAAGGTTACATCCGTGCGTATGGGTTTGATCTTAGGCTCGCGGATACCTCTCACACGAGATATGTCAAAACATTCAGTTTTGACCTTGACTCGTTATACGGTCCGTTTGATAGAAACGTGACTCTCCGGGCTAAATTGCTCTCTACTCCTCAGAGAGGGACGGCGAAATTCACTATACAAGATTCTACGATGGCGATTGGTAATTCATCCAGTTTCCAGGCAACATTGTCGAAGGACCTTTGGCACGGCATATATCAGGGGGCTCTTATTGGGACCGCTGCAGGGGGAAGCCCAATTGACACGCTGCTGTTCGAATTCGAGTCGACACCTATCCAGCTTGTAGCCACCAGTGCGGACAGCGTCAAATTCGATTCCACACAGATCGGTAGCACTGCTGTCATCAATCTCATAGTCAGGAACCAGGGCGCACTAATCGATAACCTGAACCTGAATGTCAGAAGCATACCGATTGATGGTTCGGATGCGTTCTTTGTTACTCCGACGGCATTCACGGTCTTTCCAGCATCGTCGAGACCCGTGCAGATTTGGTTTACGCCTCCGGACTCTGGATATTACACCGCGGACATAACGATTATGTCCGACGATCCGGTGATGTCGGAATATGTGGTTCATTTGGAGGGGCTGGGGATCCCTGAGCGAATTCCGCCGTACGTTGATTACACAGATCCTGCGGCGTCTGCCACGGGTGTTATGATAACAGAAGTCATCGATCTCTTCATAAGCGAGCCTCTCGATACGCTTAGCCTGCCGGAAGCCCCGCTCCTGACCGTAGGCAGCGGGTGGACGGGATCGACTATTGCCGGCAAAACGGTTTTCATAGGCAACCTTCCTCACCAGTGGATCGTGCGATTCGTTCCCGATACAATTCTCCCACCGCTCGATCTGATTACTGTAACACTCAATGGAGATGTCGTTGACCTCGCAGGGAACTCGCTTGACGGCAATCTTGACGGCGTTGCTGAAGGTTCACCGATCGATGATGCTGTCTTCCAGTTTGAAACGGGTCCGGGAGTGTATCCCGGTGATGCCAACAATGATGGTGTTGTCAATGAGGTCGATGTGCTTCCGCTGGGTGTGTTCTGGATGATGACCGGTCCCGACAGGGCGGGTGGCACCGAGTGGCGCATTCAGCCTGCAGAGGTTTGGACGGAGCCAGCCGCAACCTACGCTGATTGCAATGGCGACAGTACAGTCAATATGCAGGACCTCCTGGTAATCGCCATAAACTGGGGAAGCACTCACAGCTATGGCAGTCCGCAGTTTGTGCCAGGCGACTACGACCTAGCTGAGTACAAGGGAGCTTTCGAAACGATCTTCTTCGCACTTGGCGAAAGTCAGGAGAGTGAATTCACTCGCAGTGTTCGAGACCTGATCGCCAAATATGTTGAGGTCGAGACTGTACCTGGACAATATATGCTATCGCAGAATTTCCCGAATCCTTTCAATCCGACGACGTACATTCAGTTTAATCTTCCTGTGGATGGTCATGTTTCTCTAACCGTTCACAACATTCTCGGGCAGACAGTTGCCACGTTGGTTGACGAGTTCCAGACGCAGGGATTCAAGCAGGTTATGTGGAACGGAACTTCCGACGCTGGTGAGGCGCTGCCTTCAGGTATGTACTTCTATCGCATGAAGGCGGGCACGTTTACGCAAGTCAAGAAGATGTTGATGATACGTTAGCCTGCATCTGATATCGCTGGATCGCAACACCTGAATAGCTGAGAGCCGAGAGTGCTTCGCGGATCATTCAGAATTAAATGTTCGTTCCAAGAACATGGAAGAGTTTGGCAAATATTTGTTGACACACGGATTCAATTTCTGTACATGCTAATTACGATACATGCACTGTACTTGCATATTCGACAGGAGGTTTTTAGATAGATTCACTTCATTTGAAGTGAGAAGGGAATCGAGCTAGCGAGAGTCAACTCCATTTTCACAGGGGGGAATGTGATGGAACTCGAGCCTCTTCAGGATAAGATTCTGATATGTGCCGATTGCAATGAGGAGTTTGTCTTCACTGTAAGCGCGCAGCAGTATTTCCTGGAGAAAGGGTTCATGGAAGAACCAAAGCGCTGCAAGTGGTGTTACACGCAGCTAAAGAAGGAAAAGCGACAGCAGCAGAAAGAGGCGAAGCGAAGGGCGCACCACGACCGTTCTACTGTACACGCTTCCACTTCACGCAATGATGAAGGGCGCAATCGAGCCAACGTGAAGTAGCACTCGAGCCATCGGCCGCTGATCACCAGCGACCGACAACTCAAGTCTTAATATGCCGTACCTGGCTATTTCAGGAACAGCATCTTCTTCACATCGTGTTGTTCTTCATCAACCGAAAGGCGATAGAAGTATACGCCTGCCGGCACTTCATTGCCGTTACTGTCTCTGCCGTCCCATTCAAACGAATGGGCTCCGGGTTGGCCTATGTCCTGCCTCTCGCTGATGACGGTCTGACCGAGAATATTGAATATCTCGATCTCGACTTCACCGGCGTTTTGCAGCGAATAGGAGATGACCGTTGCGGAATTGAATGGATTGGGATAGTTCTGCTCAACGCTGAATGATTCCGGCAGCGGCGGGTCATCTGCAGGATCGTCTGCGTCAGATATGAATGACACTGAGAAGTCGGCTGTCATCGTGTCGCCGGCTGCGGAGATGTTCGTTACAGATACGAGTGATTCCGACCCCGAGTAACTGTTCGAACCTGGAGTCGAGAGCGGTGTGAACGCCGTATTGCTGGTTGAACCGGGGAACGGATCTCCTGTGTCG
Organism: Candidatus Zixiibacteriota bacterium; assembly: GCA_018820315.1. Taxonomy (NCBI): domain Bacteria; kingdom Pseudomonadati; phylum Candidatus Zixiibacteriota; species Candidatus Zixiibacteriota bacterium. Next base: position 4,081 of record JAHJOQ010000002.1, read on the forward strand.
CCGTAATCCAGGTTCTTCTCGAGCTCCCAGAGGTTGTCGGCCTGCACGAGTGCGACCTCATAGTGGCCAAACGCAGTGTGACCGGGATACCATTCATCGTTGTTGTCTGAGACGTTTTCATCAATATGCCAGATCAACAGTCCGGCTGATGGCAGGTATGAATCATATCCGGTCTTCTTCCTGTTCTCAACCAAATAGTACTCATCACTCGCAGACCCGTTAGTCCAGAGCCTGAAAATCTTCCCGGATGTTTCAACATTCGGTACGCTTGTCCCATAGCTTGTCGTGCTGATATTGGTGTATGATGCAAATCCCAACTGGATTCGGCACCATGCATCGAAGTGTGCCGGTGAATCTCCGAGCGAGCCATTCCACGAACCGGATGCCATCAGACTCCATCTCGCAATTCCTCTGGAGGAGTTGTCGGTATCGTACAAGTCTGGCAGACCGAATACGTGACCGAGTTCATGGCAGAACACACCGAGTGTCATGTCGTTTGCAGAATACCAGTACTCAGGCATGATCGCGTATGTGAAGATGTACTTGCCATCCTTGAGGCGTGGCGTGATCGCCCATTTGTGCGACCAGATGTCGTTAACCGATCCGGTCAGCTCTGCGCCCTCCCCGGTGTGCACGACCATCAAACCATCCACGTATCCATCGCTGTCGTTGTCGTAGTTTGAGAAATCGACGAGACCATCAGCAAGATCGACAGCGTCCTCCACCAGCTTCTGACAGTTGTTGGGATAGGATCCCGTGCCGTAAGCGCCATTCACGTAATAGGCGTTGTTGTTTGGCGCAGTCAGCCATCCGATCGATGAGGGGAGATCAACTGTTATGATGTCAACCTGATTGAAAGAGACTTCATTGTAGTAGTGCCGGACACTGCCGCTCTGATTCACGTAGATTAGAGTATCAAAATAGGAATCGGCTGATATCGGAGCCAGGTCCGGGAATCGAACCAGTATACAGAGTATATTCTTCGATGCCGTTGCGCTCGATCGCATCCAATCCTGAAAGTCAATGTCCGCCGGTTGGTCAATGCCTTTTTCGCGCCAACCATCCTGAAGATCGATGTACTGCTGATGCAGAGCCTGAGCCATGGTTGCCGATTGCGGATCATCCGGCGCGCCCGGATATGGCGGCATTGCGATAGCATCTCCGGCAAATGCGAGTAGCAGAAACATCACAGTAATCGCCGTTGCGCCTGCTCGAAAGTGAATCTTTCCTCTCAACATCTCAGTTCTCCCTCCTGTTTAGAATCGCAGTCCTGATGAGATCGCGAGTGACGCTCCTCTTCCCATCGATGGTGTCACAGTGCCTGAGGATGCCCAGGCGAAGTCGAGAGAGAACGCCGAAACTCGTAGTCCCGCACCAAGCCCGAGTGATGCGCCATTCAGTCCACCAAGCCCGATGCCCGCGCGAATCGGCAGGAAATGTATGTAATTGCATTCGGAACCTACCGACAGTTCAGGAGTTGTGCTCACGCCCGCCCTGTCTCTGAGACCGAACTTGAGGTCTGCTGAAACCAGGAATGCACCGAGTTCATGTGCGGCGCCCAGATTGATCTGCGGTGCTAGCGACGTCGAGAACGACCCCAGATCGTGAGTTATTTCGTCAGAGATCACCGTGGAATCGTCACCTGCGCTTTCGGCAGTGAGCGATGTCGCGGTGTACATGTATTCCGTCTCTTCAGCGTCGGTTTTCCAGGATATTGTGGAGATCAAATTGCGAATGCCTGCCGAGAAGACCCAGTCGCCGCGAAATGTAGCGGCAGTGCCCAAGTCCATCCCAAAACCCGAACCTCCCATGGCAGATCTTACCGTGACGCTACCGTCGCTGTTGATGCCATCAGTGCGGGTTACAACGCTTGCCGTAGCGTCTGCTATATCGAAATACACAATGCCATAGATGTACTTGACATTGATACCGGCGGTGAGATCGCCCCATTCGAAGGTCTTGACCTGCCGGGCGTAGGCGATGTTCAGATCGACATGAGCCAACGCCTCTCCATCTGATCCATTGATGTCTATCGTCTGTCCGATTCTATTACCGAAAAACGCCAGATCGATTATGTCTTTGGAGACTTCACCTGACCCCGACGCCTCGACAGTAGTAGATACCGCAAGCTGCCCGAATGAGAACGATAACATCGATGCTGCTGAATTTCCTCTGAAGCGCAGTCCTTCGTCAGGGATCTTCGCGAGAATGTCTCTCTTGTCCGTCTCAGTCAGGTAGGCGCCGTTGTATTTGTTATAGTCTCCCATGGAGAACGCGTTGTTGTTCACCATAGAGCCGACTCCGAAGATCTGAACGGCGGTCCCCTGAGCGTCAGGAAGTGCGAGGTTTGCGGGGTTAAATCCGATAGCATCGTAACCTCGCGCCACGGCTGTGTAGCTGCCGGCCATCGCTATGCTTCTGGCATCATCCCAGCCGGAGGCATGTACGCCGCCGATGGAGATGGCGAGAGCTGCCATGGTAAATATTAGAGTACGATAATTCATGTTATGCTCCTGTAACTCCTTTAGAAGTCCCCGATGCGTGCGTTGATTGTTATGTACGCCTCTATGTCGATGAAGTCAGACGAGATGATGCGAACTGCCTGGCCGTTTGTTCCGGGGAATGTGATTACCTCACCGACATAAAGAATGCTATTGTCAAGTATGCTCAGATCGTCATGGTTAAGCGCGATGGTGACGTCCGATCCGATTGCCTCGATGACGAGACCTGATGTGCCTACTTCACCCGACGCAACTTCGATCGGACCGATTGTCAGCTCCGGGTTATCCCACAATGATGTCGAGTCGCCTGCGAGGTGCAGAGTGAGTGTCGCAGCGAGCGGAAGGTGGTTTGAAGTGTGAACGACTGCTGAACCGTTGTTCAGTCTGTCGACGTCCTCTGAGCTGATGTCATTGAGATCTGCCTCGCTGATGTCGGTTTCGAATTCGGTTTCACCGATTGTCATCTCGAGAGGAGAAGTGATCGTTACCGTACCGAATACGAAATCATTCTCAGTCACCCCGCCCTCTGTTGCTCCATCACCGACTATCGCGTATCCTGAGACAGTGATTTCTGTCGGGATCGGATTGAGGAATGCCGACAGGTCGTCAACAACAATAGTGCTTGTGATCGGCACTTCGACACTGCCCGGCGCTATTGTACCGACAACATCAAGTTCCTGACCGGCTCCACCTTCAAGGTGAATTTCAATCTCTCCGGGGAGATTCACCGCAGACTGTATACTGATTTCCATGACCGCTGATGTGAGGCTGAAGTTTTCGAATCCGTTCGGTATATCCACCAATTCCGTAATGGGTTCAATCTCTATCACCGTGGGATTGATTATGCCGGATACGGATCTGAACGCGATGTTGGAGACGTTGACTTCTACGGCAAAGTTGTTGTCCGATGATACATAAACTGTCACAACTCCACTTCCGGCGAGGCTGACGTTAGTGGTGAACTCCACGGTCGGCTCCGGCCTGCCATCAATAGGAGTGAAGTCGTATCCACTCAAATCTGCGCTGACTATGCTGGTCTGACTTGGCAGCAGGCTGGCAGGTATGCTTAAGGGATTGCCGTCATCTGTGAATTGACTGATCACAATCTCAATATCTGCCGCCAGATTTGTGTTGTTTGTTACGGTCAGTTCGACATCACCGCTCCTGACCTCAGCGCTGGTGATTATATTCTCTTCAGAGAACGAGATTTCCTGACTGTAGGATTTTTCCTGCGCGGGAATCTTCGCTGTTGCCGATGATACGGTAATCGTGTTCGAGAATCCCACCGTGATTGTGACTCTGTTTTCTCCGACAGAAAAGAGTGTCCCTCCGGGGCTGTGAAGACTTGCTCCGAAATAAAAACTATTCCAGATGGTCTTCCCCGACAGATCGATGGATCGAGACCGGGTCTCTCCCATGCCGAGACCATCCTCGAATGTGACAGTACCGAGCACTTCCAATGATGTCATATCGAGAATACCGATGGACACTGAATCCAGCGGAATGCCGAAATCATTAGTAGCGCTCACAATCATTGATCCGCTCTCAATCGTGGCTGATTCGACATCTGATACGATCGGCAGTGATTTTGTAGCACTCACGCTGATCGCAGGGACCTCGCCCAGCACAAGCGGGATATAATCTTCGAGGAGAATGTGCTCAGTTACGGGCGAAGGAGCTGAGATTTCTATCAGGCCGAGCGATTCCGAGAACTCATCGGAGAGATCGTCAATCGCAAGTCCCGCATCAATCGCAACTGTGTCCAGATTTTGCTCGACGCTAAACGATATGTTGCCAAGGGAATCATAAGCCAGATTGTCCTCCGCAATTCGATCAACCAACTCCAGCATATCGTAGTTGTGCGACATGAGAGGCACGACGAATTCAGTGTCCCAGGTGGGAGACTGTGGTTTCTCTATACTGCACCCGCCCATTCCGAGGATTATTGCCAGAAGAAGCGCCAATATTGCCCCCGGCAACTTCATTGAATTAAGAGAGAAATCGAAAACAGATGACTTCCTCATTTCTTCCTCCGAGTCCTTTTAGGTCATACGGTCTAATTCCGAAGTGTGCAATCGCAAGCCGTGTGCCACTATTGAAAACTAGCGTAACTTACTAATACACAGAGCCTTGGCCCCGCTTGTGCACATTGAAACAGCGCCTCTTTTTGGCGGATGAATCAGATACGTGTGGGGATGAGCCAATACAGCGCATCTTTGCAGGGGTTACCGGTCGTCTGATAGAATATGCCTTATGTCAAGTTTGCCGATGCGGCTGCTATGCGGTGTCTTGTGGTAGGAGGAGTTTTCCCTTGAAAACAGACTTCTGTAGTGTATATTAGTTGGTTCGGAGGCCGTGGTTTGAGTTTCAACGTCGGGAGATATATATGATCAGCACATCTGATTTTCGTAAGGGCATGAGGATCGCGATCGATGGACAGCCATATAATATTGTCGACTTTCAGCATGTCAAAATGGGCAGAGGCGGAGCCAACGTCAAGACAAAGCTGAAGAATATCAAGACCGGTCAGGTTATTGAAAGGACGTTTTCCGGTGGAACGCAGTTCGATCAGCCTGATTTCGCGGACAAGGTCATGCAGTACATGTACAACGACGAATCCGACTGGTTTTTCATGGACAGCAGTACATTCGATCAGGTGGCTATATCCAAGGATAAACTCGACAGCACCATCTGGTATCTCCAGGAAGACCATGAGTATCACATACTCTTCTTCGAAGGCGAGCCTATATCGGTTGATCTGCCTCCCGCAGTCGTGCTCGACGTCACCGAGGCGGAACCCGCTATCAAGGGCGACACTGTAAGCAATGTCATGAAGGGCGCAACTGTTGAAACGGGGTTGTCGGTGAAAGTCCCGATGTTTGTCAAAGTTGGCGACAAGATCAAGATTGACACACGCGAAGGCAAGTACATCGAAAGAGCGTAGGAGCCCTCTTGGATCTAACCGACCTAAACGCCTCAAGCTACATAGGTACCGATGAGTCTGGCAAGGGGGATTATTTTGGACCACTTGTCGTAGCTGCTGTTCTCGCCACAGCCGAAAACAGAGAAAGGCTTCTGTCTCTTGACGTAAAGGACTCAAAGCGAGTCGCTGATAAGAAGGCGAGACGGATTGCCGAGGCCATCACTGCTGAAATCCCATGTTCGATCGTTGCAATCGGTCCCGAGAAGTACAACGAGCTCTATTCAAAGATCAGAAACCTGAATCGTTTGCTGGCGTGGGGGCATGCGAGGGCAATAGAGAATCTGCTCGATAGTTGCGAGGCTTTGCTCGCTGTAACGGATCAATTCGGTGATCCGAAATATGTCGAGAGCGCTTTGATGAAGAAGGGACGAAGTGTGAAACTGGTTCAGGAAACGAAGGCTGAAAAACATATCGGTGTGGCGGCAGCATCGATTGTAGCCCGTGCAAGATTCCTGGAGTATCTCGACAGGTTTGCTTCAGAATATCAAATGACATTTCCCAAGGGAGCCGGATCGAACGTCGATAATGCCGCTGCAGATTTCTGCCGGAAGTACTGCTACGATGATTTGGACAAAGTAGCAAAGCTCCATTTCAAGAACTCGCAGAAGGTGAAGGCTCTCCTGTAATCTTGTCTGCTCTCATCTGAGGGCTTGTTGATAAACCCCGACTATCATCATTGCGAGCGAAGCGTGGCAATCTCTGTGATTCACAATAGCATTGATTGACGGAGAGATCGTCACGTCACTTCGTTCCTCTCGATGACGAGGTTTGGCGCGCTGTGGGCTGTTTCAACAAGCCATTGAGCAGTAACACCATTGCCGGACAATATACGGCTATCGATCATGAGCTGCAGTGGTCTACTCAGGACAATTCGAACCCCTCTGATTTTCGAAGAAAGGATAGTGCTCTCTCCTACAATCTTCACAGAGTGCATGAGAGAACATGGCATCCGAATGTTCCTGAATGTACGATTCCATCTGCCGCCACGTTTGAGTATCATCGCGAATTCTCTTGCAGTGCATACAAATGGGTAGAAGCCCCTGGAGTCTTTTGACATGCGCTAATGCTTCTTCGAGTTCGCATATTTTTTGCTCCAACTGATGACTATGATCTTCAATTTGCTTCTGCAAGTCCCTCTTCTCAAGCGCATTGTGTATGGCGCGATAGAGGCTTTTGCTCGACAATGTGCCTTTCACCAGGTAGTCATACGCCCCCGATTGCATAGCCGTTACAGCGACTTCTTCGTTTCCTTGCCCAGTCAACATTATTACGGGGCAGTCAACGTTGTTCTGTCTGATACGTTTCAGAGCTTCCAATCCGGAATCAGCTCCCAGGAGGTAATCGAGGAGAATAATTTCGACATCGTGATCATCGAGTTTCTGCAGTCCTTCCTCGATGTTTCGCGCCTTGATGCACTCTACCTGCCACTCCTCAATATTCTCGAGATAGCGCCGACAGATGGCGATATCTCCCGAGTCATCATCGATAACGAGTACTGTCAAGCGGGTTTTAGACATGATTAATCCTTGTTGTTAGGTAGTACGACAATTTGGAACCAGTACTCCTCCAGTTTATCTATCAGAGAGATCAAATTCTGCATGGTCACCGGCTTTGTGATATAGGAATTCACTCCAAGATCATAAGCGCGAAGAATATCTTCCTCCTGCTGCGAAGTTGTCAGCACCACAATAGGTATGCTACGAAGATTGGGGGTTGCCTTCACTTCCTTTATGACCCCCCTTCCGTCGATCTTAGGCATATTTAGATCGAGCAGAATCAAGTCAGGTCTGGGCGCCGTGTCCACACCGGAATATGCCCCTCGTTTGTGCAGATAGTCGAGCGCCTGTTCGCCATCCCCGACTATGTGCAGATCATTTCTGATCTTGTTACTGGCGAACGCGCGGCGGATCAATTCCTGGTCGCCTAAGTCGTCTTCTGCGAGCAAGATGATCGCAGGTTTTCCCTGGAAGTCTCGCATGTTGAATCCTCCTCTCTCAGCGGCCGTTCACTGAGAGTGAATCTGAAATGAGCACCCTTTTGAAATTCCGAATTTACCCAAATCGTTCCACCGTGCAGTTCCACAATCTTGCGACAGATTGCAAGGCCGATTCCAGTACCTTTGTACTCCTGTTGTCCGTGCAGTCTCTTGAATGCCTGAAATATCTGATCCGCGTACTTCGGGTCTAATCCGATTCCGTTGTCTCTCACGCCATAAACGGTTGCCCCATCGACCTCTTCACATGTCACGTGAATGACTGGTGACACGCCAGAACTGAACTTCAAGGCATTGCCGATCAGATTCTGAAATAGACCGATCAGAGCCGTTTCGTCTCCCCAGACTTCCGGCAGATCGTCGAAGACAAATTGCACCTTTTTTTCATGGAGTAAGACGCTAAGAGAATCGAGTGCACAATCGACGCAGTGTCTTAGTGAGATTCGTTCGAACTTGTATGCCTTGCGCCCGAGTCTCGAAAGTTCCAGCAGGCTGTTGACCAGCACCTGCATTCTGTCTGCTGCATCGATCATGAAATTGACGTCTTCGCACACTCTTGGCGGCAGGTTATCTCCCAGATCGTCGCGAAGGAGACCGCCGAATGCGATGATCTTTCTCAGCGGTTCCTGTAGGTCGTGACTGGCGAAGTATGTGAATTCATCCAGTGCCTGCACCCTAGTGACCAGCTCTTGATTCAACGATTTCAACTCAGCAGTCCGTTCTTGTACTCGTGCCTCCAATACATCGTGTGCTTGTTGCAGTCCAATCTCTGCAAGCTTGCGGTCTGTGATGTCTCGATCCACGCCTCTGTAGCCTCTGAATTCACCGGACTGCTCATACACCGGCATCCCGTTCGTCTCAAGTACTACGGCAGTTCCATTCTTGCGAAGATTTGTGTTTTCCAGCATTCTGATTGGTTCTTTATTGGCTACCAGTTGGCCAAATATACCGGCCACTCGACGAGCTTCTTCGTCGGGCATTAATTGAAAAGGTGTCTTGCCCAAGATCTCATCCGGGGAGTAGCCCAAAATGTCCGCTACTTGCGGGCTGCAGTAGGTATAAACTCCATTCTGATCCACTTCCCAAATCCAGTCGCAGGTGGTTTCTACCAGTGGTCTGAACTTCTCTCTCGATTCTACCAGGGCCGCTTGCGTCAGTCTGCGTTCGCCCACTTCACGTCTGAATTCCTTCCACCGCCTGAAAGAAAAGACTAGCATTCCTGCCACCAAGACCATGAACGCGACAGCAAGCTCATGTGTATCCCAAGCTTCATTGGAGAAGTGAAAACGGTGGATGTACTCTGCTATCTCTAACGAGAATGTTATGTACAGGACCGGAATGCATATTGCCAATATTAGGACAATATCCCTAAATGACTGATTCCCGTTCCACAGGTTCTTTAATCTTCGATCAATCAATCTCTGCCTACCAGGTGAAAAGTTGGCCCATTTCCTCTGTGAGACCTGCTCATCAGTCGAATTGACAGGCAGCAGGCTCCCCTTTGTTCTCTTTATCGCAGCAGTTCCCTGTGGGGGCAGCTACACGACATACGCTTGTGGCGGAATTCCAGGCACTGGATATGAAAGCCGCCCCCTATTTGTACATTAAGTTGTCGGAACATTGACAATACTCTTTACATCTGAAGGCTGTTTTGTAGCGTCGTTTCAAAGTGTAACAGAGCATTGCCGGCAATATCGTGATTCGCAATTCTCAGTCAGCAGGAATCATCGTTCTATAGGTCTAACGCTCAGGTAAAATATGTATATGCGAAGCAAGTGCTCATCTTTTTCGTCTATGTCTCTTCTTGACAAACCAGCGCATGACGTCTTCATTGCATAACCAAGAAATTGCTCTCTTGAAGATTTTATGGAATATGGAGAAGATTCAGTGATTTCTTCGTGCACTATCCTGAATGAGATTGCCACTGACAACTTATCTGGTGCGTCAGCAATCTATCTGAAGGCGATCGACTATTTGAAAGCCATTCTCCGAGAGGCAGAAGGGCGTTCCGCAACTCAACTTCCACAAATCCTTCGCGAGGCAGGCAAGGAGCTGATCGCGGCGCAGGATGCGATGGCGCCTCTGTACAATCTGACTGCAGAAGTCATCAACTGTGCCGACATGGCAGATCCTCCGGTTGGAATGAATTCGAGGCTGACGGAACTGCTCGACAAGCTAACTGACAGTGACAGAAGTGCGATAGCCGCCGCCGCTGAGAGGGCTATCCCGCTGATCGGGAAGGGCTCCGTGATTCTGACAATAAGCTACTCGGCGGCGGTCAGAGAGTTGATCCTCCGTCATCCCGACCGCAACTCTCTTAAAGTGGTCGTGCCGGAGAGTCGACCTATGTGCGAAGGTAAGCAGCTAGCAAAGGATCTCGGCAGTGCGGGCGTTAGTACGGTTCTAATCGCAGACATGGCATTCGGAAGTTATCTCAGTGATGTTGACTGCTTCGTGTGTGGCGCGGATGCGGTAACCGAGAAGTATATTGTCAACAAGATCGGAACCGCCGCGATTTGCAGGGCAATCGAAGCATCCGGCAGGTCGACAATCGCAGTTTTCAGCGAGAATAAGGTGATATCAAGCGATGTTTTTAGGTTCTCCCCGGACTATCACCCCAGGGAGGAACTGACTCTTGACAGCATTCCAAACTGCGTCGTGGAGAATTGCTATTTTGAAAAAGTCCCTCTCAGTTCTTTCACGTACCTCGTATCCAACAGTACCCTCCACACGCCTGAGACTTTGCAGAAATTCATCGAGCAGTATCGCTTCCCCACGGGTGTTCTATAGTTCACATCTGTTTCATAACGAAACCGGGCTGTTCGATCACTGTTTTCGGGTGAAGCTGATCCCGCCCATTTGCTCAATTATCAATCACTAAGTGACGATAACATACATGTTGGAATGCAACTTGGAATGCAACTTCGGAGGAGTGGATGAGCGAACTCGTGTTGAGCGCAGCATTTGTGGTGCTCGTTACCGGCACCGTCACGATTTTCCTTAATCATGACAAGTATCCCGGTCTGACAAGAGAGTCCTGGAACAGGCTTTCGATTGGCCTGAGTCTCTTGTGTGTTGCGACCGCAGTCCCTCTTTTTCAGCTTCTATCACCCGCGAACAGCTTAGGCCTTCCGGGCGACAACCTGCCAGCGTTGATCGCAGTCGCCATATCTCTGTTGGGAGGAGCTTTGTCGACCGCATCGGGGCTTGCGCTTTGGGTGCCGAGACTGCTGAAATCCGCATCACGATACGATAAGTTTGAAGAGCTGGCTGAGCTGACCTCAAAGATTGAGCCTGTAGGTCACGGCAATCTCTCCAGCGGCGGCATTGTGAAGGAAGCGTCTGAGCATCTTTTTGAGAGGGTGAAACCTCGGCAACTCGTGTACTTCGAATGGAATCATACGGCGGAAACACTTGATCCCGTCGTTAGTCATCCGATCGAATGTAATGCTCTGCAACTGCCATTATCTGAGATCGAAGACGTTGACTGGCTGCGTGAAGCTGTTGTCGACATTTCTGCAGGCCGCAGTCACGGAACGGGCGCCCTGTCTGATCGATACAGTGATTCTTCGTTGAGATGGGCAAGTGGCAGAATTGCAGTTTCTATTCCAGTCTGCTCAGGCGAAAGACTGCTGGGTGTAGTTGTGATGACTTTTGACGATGAGGACTCGATCTATGCCGGATATAGCGATGTCATGATGTCTGCGGCGAGAATGATCGGTAATGCGCTGGAAAAGTCTGCCTTGTGCGACGACATCGTGAATATCGTCTGTCTCTCGGATGCTCACGCCCGGCTTAACCGACTGGCAATCGAGGCTGATGATCTGACAGATCTGATGACAACGGGAGGCGCATTACTGAAAATGTTCGTGCCATACGACATGTTGTCGGTGAGCGTCCTTGACCCGAACATAACTATGATGCGGCGATACTCGGTGACAGAATCCGGCAACCGCGTTTCTGAGAAAGGGCTGTCACTTCCAATTGATGATACATTCGTCAAGCACGTCGCAACAACACGAAAACATGAGATACAGACCAGTCTGAGTGGCATCAAGTATCGCGATGATGCCTGGTTGTCGAAATGCGGTTTCGATGCAAGATTGTCACTCCCGATTTTGATGAATAACCGAGTGGTTGGTGTGCTGTCTTTCCTTTCGCTCACGGCGGAGAAGTACAGTACCGGATCCGCCAAGCACGCTGATCTTCTGGCCGATGTTTTCTCAGTAGCCATATCGAACCAACTGGCTCGGGAGAAGTATGCATTGCACGTGCAGAGAGTTGCGAATCTGCGCGAGCTTTATAAGAGTGCTATTTCGGAGAGTGACAGTAACGAATTCCTAAGCAAGTTCGCGGAGAAGGTCACGGCGCTGATGCCGATGACGTATTGCCGGCTTTCACTGCTTAGCAATCGGCGCAGAAGTCTGGTATTGCTCCACGATCACAGTAGAAGATCGAATACTGGAATCGCCCGCACCGGAGAGAGGCAGATTCATCTGGATAGTGCTCCGATTCACCTTCGAGCCATCGAAGCTGGCGAGACAATTGTGATGAATCTGGATGATGCCGATCAGGTCGTCAGCCCGGAAGAACTTGCTATGTCCTTTCCTGAGGGAGTGAAATCGATCCTGTTGGTGCCTCTGCAAATCGAGGGGGAAGTACGCGGGATAATGTCCCTTGGAGAGATGAGAGGATGGGACCGATGTCCTATCAGCGATAGGGATGTTGCATTTGCCGAGATGATTGGAATTTGCGGCAGCCTGGCACTCAAGATTGCAGATCATCCCACTGCGGGTACGTTGCCCGGCAGGTTTGACTTCGACAGTCGCAGAGCGGCAACGGCTCTGCCATCACTGTACTATAATCGAAGGCTCTCCGGACCTCTATCGTCAATCGTCGGAGCTGCTGAGCTCATGGAGCGGAATCTACCCGAGACAGACAGCCCTTTGATGATGTGTGTGAGGACAATCAGACGAAATGCGTATAGCGCGATGAAAGCATTCAATGATTTCAGAGAATATGAAAACTCGGCACGATAGCCCATCGTCCAAAGGGTTGCACATAGTCCTCGCCTGCGAGACGCCCGGCTTCGACGGATCATTGAAGTCTGAACTGGAGGTGTTAGGGCATGACGTGAGCGAAGTCACATCAACTGCTGAGACCATGGCTCGACTCAGCGCTGGAACGGCAGACGTATTGGTCACGGATTTGAATATGACAAGATCATTTGGCTTAATGCAAATATGCAAGTCACTGAGACGGGACTGTAAGAGAATCGTGGCGACATCGTGGGGGCAGATCCTGAACGACCCTGACGCCTGTTTATACGGAGCCGATTTCGTCATCTCGTCTTCCTGTAATGCCGAGGATTTGATGTCTAAGGTAGACTTAACAAAAAACAAGAGTTGAACTTTCCGACAGGAATGTAACTTGAATATCCCAAAAGAAATTAGCATTCCATTTGGTGATAGCTCACAGAAGACTGTGGATGCGCTTAACACGCTTCTCAAGCAGGTCGCGATATCATACGAGTCCGATTATGTCACAATCTGCAGCGTGGAGCGCCTTGGCGTTTCCTGTTCCGATCGCAGCGTGGACTTCCTGGTGGCTGGAGTTGACGTCGATCACTATGCCATCGCGGAGGTCATTCATCGCGCCTGTAGACGCAATGAGAAGCGGTCAATTCAATATATCGCAGACATTAAAGACAGTAATCTGAGCGACATCGACGCTGTGCAGACTTCGGGAGTCAAGTCTGCGGTTGTAATGCCGCTCAGACTTGCATCTGTAAGAGATGCGTCTCTTGTATTGCTCTGGTTCCGGGCGTCGAAAGATATCGATCCTCAGGAACTTGAAAACATCATATTCTATGGTCGTTTGGTTGAGATCCTCTGCGACAACAGCGTCGTGGTGAAAACTAGCGAGGAGCAGGCCAATCGACTATCCGCTCTGGTCGAGTTGTCGACTACCATATATTCATCTCTGAATTATCAAGTTGTTCTCGATAAGGTGATAGACTTGGCAACATCACTCGTGTCGGCGAGCTATGCCACGATCTATCTGATTGACAGGAGTGCTAATGATCTGGAGCCGCTCCTGACCAACGCAGAGCAGAAGCATGACTCGATTATGGCTAGACATTTGCCACTGGGCAAGGGAGCGCCGGGCCAGGCCGCAGCACTAAGCGAGGGTGTTATAGTCAACGGTTTGACATCTGATCATCCGGAGTCGGAAGTTCGTGAGAACGGATCAGAGATTGCCGTACCTCTCATACACTCGGGCAAGACTATCGGTGTGCTGAGTATTCGACGAGAGTCGGGGATCCTCTTCACTCTCGAAGATCTTCAGTTTCTGTCTATCTTCGCGAGGCAGTCGGCGGATGTGATTGAGAATGCCAGGATGTTCAGGGATCTGCAAGTGGCCTACAACAAGCTATCGCTTACACAAGACCAGATGGTAGAAACTGAGAAGCTTCGAGTACTTGGAGAGATGGCCTGCGGAGTCGCACATGACTTCAACAACAGTCTGGGTGCGATTCTCGGTAGAGCCGAGCTTCTGCAGCGAAAGGTCAGTGATCCGGAGATTATCAAAGGCCTCAGAGAGATTGAGAAGCTTGCTTTGCAGGGTGCGGAGACGGTCAGGCGTACCCAGGAGTTCGCTCGAGTTCGAAGTAAGGCTGTTAAAAAACGCGTGATGATCAACGAAGTTATCGAAGATGCTGTTGAGACAACAAAGCCGCTCTGGAAAGAGCAGGCACAGCTCAATCTCGTCGAGATTGAAGTGACGACAGACCTGAGGGCCAAGAATCCGGTGGCCGGTTCACGCGGGGATCTGGTCGACACTATGGCAAACATGATCCAGAACTCCGTTGAGGCATTGCCGAACGGCGGTCGAATAAGTATCAAAACGTATGACCGAAATGACGAGGTCGTTGTCGAAATAGTCGACGATGGCGTCGGTATGGCACCTGCTGTCCGTGACAGAGTGTTCTATCCATTCTTTACATCGAAAGGCAGGGGTAAGACCGGATTGGGAATGAGTGTGGCATACGGCGTGCTCACCAGGCATCAGGCGGCAGTCGAAATAGAGTCCGAGGAGGGAGCCGGAACACGCATTGAAATAATCTTCCCGGCCCGTCCCGAACTAGCCGAGTCCATTACTAAGAAGATTCGGATCGGTATCTCCAAGGACCTGAATATTCTGCTCGTAGATGACGACGAGGACCTTCTGAGTGTTGTATCTGAATTGATTTCTGCACTTGGACATAAGGTTGTTACCGCACCGGAAGGCATCGAGGCTCTTGCCCGGTTTGACGAGAAGGCATTCGACATGGTCATTACCGATCTTGGACTTCCCGGTATGTCGGGATGGGATATTGCCAATGCGGTGCGTCTTCGCAAACCGGAAACCCCGGTGATTCTCATTTCCGGATGGGGAGCACAGATTGCTGAAGCCGACATCGCCAAGTACCAGGTGGATCTGGTTTTATCAAAGCCCTTCTCGCTCAAGCAGCTTGAGGAATCGATCTGGACTGTGCTCAGTGCAAAGACTACCGACGCCCAGTTGCGCTAGCAGTCATTTGACTGTGTGACAGAGGGGAAAACTGACCCTGTGGATCAGCAGACAGAATTGACTCACGTCAACGCGAACGCGCAGGAGGTGATAATCACCCTCGATAAGATCGGTGGCGAACATTCAGGAAGGTTGTTAGCGGGATATCTCCACTTTTCTGATGAAGGAATACGGCGCAAGGCGGCTGCGGCCGTAGGCAGCAATGGTGACACCAGCACACTTCCTCACCTCATCGATCTCTTCAATAATGAGCCGGAGATGAGAGTCTAACTCGCTCCGATTCTGGCGCATATTGGTGGAGAGGGCGTCATCGATGTTCTGGGAGAGATTCTTGAGAGACGGCAAGGATTCTTCAAACAGGTGCTGACCAAGAGCGGGGAAGAGGAGAAAGTGGCAGCAGTTTCGGCCCTCTCCCGGATAGTCAGCCAGAAGAATCTTGTGAAGTTGCGAGAGTTCAAACGTGTCTACGGCTCCGGATTCCGGGGTTCTATTGGTTCGAATGACCTGTCCGCAGCTCTCGATAAGGCGATTCGCCGCCTGGAAGATAAATTAAGGACTGGACAGAATCATAGTTAGATACGTTATTTGTATGACTGATAGAGATAGATATGACTCGATATTTCAAAACCACATTCGTTCTCGCTATTGCTTTAATCTGTAGTCATACTTCTGCAATACAGGCTCAGCACTATTTCGGGAAGAACAAGATACAGTACTCGCAACTTGACTGGCGAGTTTTGGAAACGGATCATTTCAATATCTACTATTACAGGGGTGAAGATGAACTGGCACGCATAGCTGCGTTCAGCATCGAGCGGAGCTATCGTGTGCTCGAGGACAAATTCAAGTGTCCGCTTGATGATCGCGTTCCGGTCATAGTCTACAGCTCACCGAATTACTTCGGCCAAACAAATGTAATCCCGCAGATTCTGCCGGAAAACGTGGCGGGCTTCACGGAGTATTTCAAAGGCAGAGTAGTGGTGCCGTATGACGGCTCCTATTTCCTTTTCGACCGTGTCCTCAGGCACGAGTTGGTACATGTATTCACTTTCAAGAAGATCACTCAAGTATGTCAGGATCATAAGAAGTTGAAGCTGCATTCTCCTCCGCTTTGGTTCACAGAGGGGATTGCCGAGTACTGGTCGGGCGAGTGGAATTCCACTGCTGACATGATCGCTTCCGATGCGATTCTCAGCGGGCAGGTTTATGATGAGAACAGCATATATTCCATCTCCGGAACCTTCCTCATGTACAAATTCGGTGAATCACTGCTTCAATATATGGCTGAGACCCACGGCGAAGAGAAGATTCTCATGATCTTCGAGGACTGGTGGAAGGGGAGTACATTTAGAGAGGTCGTTGAATACACACTTGGGGTGCCGCTCAGCGAGGTCTTCAAGGGTTGGCAGTACAGTCTGAAGAAGAAGTACTTCCCGGTCTATGCTGAGGCTGAATCTCCTGAGATGATAGCGAGAGTGCTGACTCCGGAAGGATTCTCAGTTCGCCCGGAACTGATGCGGCTTGAGATGGATGGCAAGGAAGAAAGAGAATATCTGATATACAAAGCCAATAAGCTTGGCTATTCCGGCATATACATCAAGGACGCGGCCGGCCCACTTAGGAAGTCAACAACACTTGTTAAAGGAGAACGCTCGCCCAAGTTCGAGTCTCTCTATTTGCTTGATTCAGATATTTCAGTCAATAAGAACGGCGAGCTGGTGTTTGCGTCTCGTCACTATGAATCCGATGTGCTCTATCTTTATGACCTTGAATCCCGGGAGATCAAGAAGTGTCTCGACTTCCAGGACATAGTAGCCATACAGTCGCCTGCATGGTCGCGGGACTGCAGCCAGATTGTCTTCACGGCTTGCGGTATGGATGGCGAATACGATTTATGTCTTTACAATCTGGCTGAGGACACTCTGAAACAGCTCACCAATGATGTCTACTCTGACATCGATCCGATCTTCTCGCCGGACGGGCGCGATGTTCTGTTCTCGTCCGACAGGACTGACGGGGGAAACAAAGGCTACCACAATCTTTTCAGGGTGAATATCGAGTCGGGCAAATTGGAGCAGTTGACGTGGGGGAGATGTCGCGACGGCACACCATCATATTCGCCGGACGGTAGCTGGATAGTGTTTCGATCCGATCGGGATGGTCTTCCTAATGTGTATGTGCTCGATACGCTCGGCAAGATGTTCCATGCCAGCAAACTGATGGCTGGCATTCAGGACCCGTCATTCACGCCATCAGGGGACAGCGTAGTCTTCTCTGCGTACCACAAGGGGAACATAAGAATCTACTGCGCGGAATTTAGCGATTCGATGCTGATTCCCGTAGAAAACGAGCCGGTGCAATATTCATCCTGGGAGCCGGAGGCACTTCCGGGCGAATCGGTCAGGGCATCGTTTGACTATACCAATGAATTCTCATTCGACATAGCACAATCGGCGGTAGCGTATGACGCTTTTTATGGCCCACTTGGAGGGTTTCAGGTGTCTCTTTCCGATATGCTCGGCAATCATCAGTATTATTTTCTGCTGTATAACACCGCAACAACGAGAAGCGATTTCCTTTCGTCTTTCAATGTTGGCCTCACTTATATCAATCGCACGAGGCGAGTGAACTATGGTGGCGGATTGTTCCACCTTTACGATGAATACTACAATCGGATCGATGGCGATTATGACGAACGACAGTTTGGAGGATTGGCGCTTGTCACATACCCGATATCGAAATTCAGGCGGCTCGAACTCCTCTCAGTTCTTCGTAAGTCTGAGCGATATATGTTCCCGTACGATTCAACGCGGCACGCCATACTGTCCAGTACGTTCCTGTCGTATGTAAAAGACAACAGCTTGTGGGATATTTCGGGACCAATCGATGGCACAAGGTACAACCTGACCGTGGGGCTGGCGCTCGATTTCAGAACCGGAAACAATTTCTCGCGTATCGGAATGGCTGATCTTAGGAAGTACTTCCGTCTCGGGAGGCGATCTGCGTTTGCCAGTCGCCTGTTTGGATATACATCCACCGGTCAGGAGCCCCAACGGCTCTATCTGGGAGGGAGTTGGTCTCTGCGTGGATATAATCGCCGTACGTTCTATGGCAGAAATGTGTTCCTCTGGTCAAACGAGTTGCGGTTTCCGCTCATAGATAATCTGTTTATTGGATTTCCGCTTGGCAGGGTCGGTTTCTCAGGTATACGTGGCACGATCTTCTATGACACCGGAAATGCCTGGGACGACGATTTCGATAGATTCTACGGCTCATTCGGGTTTGGAGCGCGGGTCGCGCTGGGGTATCTTGCCGTGCTCCGGTTTGATCTTGCGCGAACGACCGATTATGTCAAGATATCTAATGCTTGGAAATTTGACTTTTTCTTTGGATGGAATTTCTGATGATCTGGCGGCGAATTCTCATATATGCTCTGTTGTTTGTTGCGGTCGCTTGTTTCCTGGCGTGCTCCTCGGGGATCAAAGCAGTTAAGCATTTCCAGTATCAGCCTGACGGATGGGATATGTTCAGAGACAATCCTGCCGGCGTGGCTGATTCAAATATTAGCCTGCGCAATATTAATGCTTTGATATGGTCGCGGAAATCAAAAGGGCAGATTTATGCCAGCCCTGTTATTAATGACGGTCTGGGAGTTATTCCTGCGCTCGACAGACGGATATACCTCTTTGATCCGGCGACAGGCGATGGAATCGGAAAGATAAAGATGAATTCGTCATCGTCATCATCCCCCGCACTTGCCGAGAATCTGCTGTACGTGGCTTCGGAGGCCGGTGACGGTCGACTGCGGTGCATAAACATCACAAGGGGAATGGAAGTCTGGGCGATGGAGCTGGGAGACGTCTCCGCGCCGATAATCCTTCACGACAGGACTCTGTTTATCGGAAATTACGGAGGTGACTTCTACTCAATCAATCGATTCACGGGTGACGTGAACTGGACGCACCGCACCGGCGGGCTGATACGGGGAGGTGCCGCTGTAGCTGATGGTCGAGTTTATGTTGGATCGACAGACGGCTACCTTTACTGCCTCGACATCGACAGCGGTGACGTCGCGTGGAAATTCCGTGCCGAGTCAGCCATCTTCACGACGCCAGCATTGTCCAATCTCTGTTTTGTGACAACATTCGATGGTCTGCTTTTCGCCTTGGATCCCGCCAGCGGTGACGAGGTATGGCGATTCCAGACTGAGGGGAATGTCTTCAGTTCGCCTGTTGCGGATGGAGAAGCTGTCTATTTCGGATCGAATGATGGTAATCTGTATTCATTGTCTTCACGTGATGGCTTCGTTCTTTGGAGATTTCGGACTGAGAGCATCGTTACTGCGACTCCTCTCGTCTCGTCCGATGCAGTAGTCATCGGGAGTAGCGACGCCAACGTGTACTTCATCGACAAGGGCACTGGCAGGGAGTTCTTCAGCTACACAACCAGCAGCCGCATAGAGTCTTCACCGGTCTATTATGATGGAATGGTCTTCATTGCCAGTGCCGACCGCCATCTCTACTGCTTCGGACAATCTGGCACTGCCATGTCCGCACGAATCGCGCCATAATGACATTATAATTGGTCATGTTGGCAGTTAGTCTGCCTGAATGGCATATTACTCTCCGGTCTAATGATCTTCCCTCATCCGTATAAACTGCTACATATCAATCACTTAGGGCATTTCTTGCACTTTTGGCACGCTTCCTGCCTTAACATCGATTGCAATGAATGAAGAGATTGACAGGTTAGCAGGTTTAAACAGATAGGTAGGAGGTATTGAAATGACATTGACAATTAGCAGACCAAGGCGCAGTTTTTTCCCGGTCCTCGATGAGATGGACAGGATGTTCGGCAAATGCATCAATAGTAATGCCGTCGTCTCGGGAAACGAATTCGGATGGGTTCCGCCGGTCGACATTATCGAGCGCAAAGATAGCATCGTAGTGAAGGCTGAGGCTCCCGGTCTCGAAAAGGACAGTTTCAAGGTTCTGGTAGAGGATGGCGTCCTGACAGTGAGTGGTGAGAAGAAGGTCGAAATCGTTGAGAATGATAAGAACCAGAATTTCCATCGCTCCGAGAGAATCTACGGCTCGTTCTCGAGATCGTTCACACTTCCGAGCAATGTCGATCAGAAGAACGTGAGCGCCAAGTATCGCAACGGCGTGCTTGAGATAACGCTGCCGAAGAGCGAAGAGGCGAAGGCCAAAGAAATCGAAATTGATGTCAGCTAAGGTTTGGCACCAAACCCCTTGTGGGGTGTTTTACGAAGCGATACGCTGACCGAGGAACCCGCCCCACAAACCGGGCGGGTTCTGTTTGAAGCAACTTAAGGTGAAGGAGATTGTCTATGAAGAATCAAGTACATGCTCTCAAAATCTGGTATGCTGCGGTTTTTTGGCAAGTTGGTCGTATCTAATATGAAACAATATAGGAGAATGAAACTATGGCAATATTGAATGCTAATTCAGATGAAGAATCAGTTATGCAGGGCAGTTATGAAGTGACAGTCGCCGGTGTTAACTTCAGTCGAGACTACTATAGCAATGGCAAGACTTGGGACAAATCTCTGGCGGACGGGTTCACAAATAATGAGCAAGCCGAAACGTATTCAGATAATAGTAATGATCTCGCTCCCTATGTTATAGTGAATCACAACGATAATAATCCATGCGAGCTTGTCCACTTATCTCGTTTTGACGACGAATCCTATCTCAAGGAAATTGTCAGTTCAGGTTCCACACTTAGTGGGACAGTAATGGTAACATCAACCCAGCCTTCGCACGTAGAAATGGACCAGACTCGAGGTCTGCTGTACAGAGCAATGGATTCCTTGAGAGCGAAGTCGCCGCTGATAGTAAGAAAGTGCGTAGTGGTTGCTGTACTGTGGACGGTATCACCGACCAGCGGTCCCCATAAGGATACAATTGAGAACACAGAAGTAATATATGCGGCCACAGTGGAGCATTTTCACGGCGCTCATAATCATCAGGAGTTCGAACCTCCTGAGTTGTCGCGACTTGTAAGGGAGGCAACAGCTAGTGGCGTAAGAACAATCAACCTAAGTGATCTATTGGACATAATCAACAAAATCAACACGTGAGGTGATATATGGCAAAGAGTAAGAAAATTATTGGAATAGACCTCGGGACGACAAACTCGTGTGTCTCCGTGATGGAAGGCAGCGACCCGGTTGTCATACAGAACAGCGAAGGCGCTCGCACGACGCCCTCTGTTGTGGCGTTCACCAATAAAGGCGAGCGGCTTGTCGGGCAAATCGCCAAGCGTCAGGCTGTGACGAATCCGAAGAATACTGTCTTTTCGGCGAAGCGATTCATGGGACGGAAGCTCTCCGAAGTTACAGAAGAGATCAAGAACTATCCGTTCAAGGTGACGGGCAACAACGGCGAGGTGAAGATCGAGATCGATGGCAAGCAGTATGCTGTGCCGGAGATTTCCGCGATGGTCCTTCAGAAGATGAAGCAAACCGCTGAAGACTATCTCGGTGAGACCGTAACGGAAGCTGTCATCACTGTCCCGGCCTATTTCAACGATTCGCAGAGGCAGGCGACGAAAGATGCC
>JAHJOQ010000003.1 GCA_018820315.1 Candidatus Zixiibacteriota bacterium
CTCCTGCTCGGATAAACCCGAGTTCTCTTGTTTACTATTAAGAGGATACGCTCATTCTATTCTATCCACAACTTTTGAATATATCTCCTCGACCGCCCGAATAAGTCGCATCCCTGCAGCGAAGTCAAGTTCTCTCCCGGATATCCGAATCCTGATATAAGGGATCGCCTGCGGTGATGCCGGTATCTGATTTGTTTTGAAACACTTGGGGGTATTCTTTGTTTCGCATACCAGATCGGTTATTATGACTGAAGTCAATCCCTCTGGAGTGCTGACAGCAGTTCCGGATGTTTTCGGATCGATATTGATGTACTGGTTGGAATATCGGTCGGATAGTGCTTTATTATGTTGTCAGAACTCAGACAATGCTCTGACCGATGTAGTTGATGGAGTCTGATGCATAATCTATTGACACGCACTCGCGGCAGGTTGATGAGCCGTAGACCTACCGAAACTGAGAGCAACCGGCGGCGGAAATCGCACATGCTTTCAGCCAAAGCCCAGCCGAAGGTGCCCGTGATCGTACTTGGCTCGGGGCTGACCGCACTAGGCGTTCTGCGAAGTTACGGCAGGGCAGGTATTCCCGTATACTGCGTTGCGGAAGATATTGGCGTTGTGGCACGATCTCGCTGGTCAAAGAGACCTCCCGGCAAGCACAAAAGTCTGCGGAGTCCCGACGAGTTGGAATCGTTCCTCGAGAAACTGCCGTTCAAAAAGGCAGTCCTCGTCCCATGCTCAGATAATTGGGCGAGCGCAGTGGCAAGATTGTCCGATGGATTGTCAGATCGCTACCTAACCTCCCTACCTTGTCGTGAGACACTGGATTTGCTCGTAGACAAGGGCCGGTTTGCCTCTGCCCTGCGGCAGCACGGTGTATCGCATCCGAGGACATTCCTGATAGAGTCGGCAGAGCAGCTCGGATCACTTGACATCGACGATTTCACCGGTTCATTCCTGAAGCCTCACAACTCGCATGACTTCTTCAAGTTCTACAGCGTCAAAGCGTGCAGAGTATCATCTCGCGAGGATGCAGTCGAGCACTATAGGCAGAAACGGAAAGATGGCTTCGAGGTACTCTTCCAGGAATACATCCCCGGTCCCTCCGACAATCATTATTTCATCGATGGATTCGTCGATCGCAATGGGCGTGTATGTGCTCTCTTTGCGCGGAGGCGACTGCGCATGTTTCCAGTCGATTTTGGGAATAGCACCTATATGGTCTCAGTCCCGTTGAGCGAAGTCAAGCAGGCGGCTGACGATCTGAGAAGGTTTTTGCCTGCAATTGATTATCGGGGTATATTCTCAGCAGAATTCAAGTTCGACGAAAGAGACGGACTATATAAGATCCTGGAGATTAACGCGCGGCCGTGGTGGTTTGTCGAATTTGCAGCAACCAGCGGCGTGGATGTCTGTGGCATGGCGTACCGGGATGCCCTCGGACTCAAAGTCCCTGTCGTGCGTCAGTATCGAGTCGGCGCCAGATCGGTACATCCGTACTTTGACATCAACATCTGCATACTGCTTGTCAAAAGCGGTGAGATGAGCCTTTACGGCTGGGCGAGATCATGGATTGGCGCCAGATACCCGGTGCTGTGCATCGATGATCCGCTGCCGGCAATTGTATGGTGGTCCAAGAGGATTCGCAGTAAACTGATGAGCAGTCTGCGTTAGTATGGGTGCATCCCGGGAAAATGTTTCTGTCAACGTCCAGAGAAAGCCGGTTCCAGAGATGAACGAGTTCACTACCAGATTTCTGACTGAAGATGACTACAGCAAATGGAATAGATTTGTCGCAAGCTCTCCATCGGGCAGCATTTATAGCACTCCTGAATATCTGGATGCTCTCTGTTCCGCTGCGGGAGGATCTTTCAAGATTCTCGCATGCCTTAAAGGTGATGAGATCGCCGGAGGGATCGGACTCTATGAGAATACTTCCCCTTTCGGTACATTTGTATCTAACCGGCTGTTGCTTTATTACAACGGGCTTGTGCTTGGAAATCACAAGTCCAGCCATCCGTACCAGGATACATCCAGAAGCATCAAGATAATGTCGGCACTTCAGACAGATTTGGCAGCGTGCGACTATGGGAGGGTGCTGCTCCACAATCGAAGTCCGATCGCAGATCTGAGGCCATTTCTCGCTGCGGGCTGGCGCGCCGAGCCAAGCTACACATATGTTGTTCAAATCGATGATCTTGAAAAGCTTCAATCAAGAATGGAGCAGAACCTGAGGCGCTTAATCAATCGTTGCGAAAGCAACGATGTCACATTCTCCGATGACGACGATTTCGACAGTTTCTTCAGGATGCATGAGGATACTCACCAGAGAAAAGATGCGCCTCTCTACCTGCCGCGCAGTGAGTTCAGGAAGTACTTCGAAAAGCTCAAGTCGCAGAATCTTTGCCGACTGTATCAGGCGAGAACAAAGGAAGGGCGCTCTATTGCCGCTCAACTTGTTCTGCGAAATGAGCACCCTGTCACGCATACGGTCTGTGCTGCGGCAGATCAGGAATTTCTCAATATCGGTTCGACACCCTATCTCAGATGGAAAGCATTTGAAGATCTTTCCGCTGCCGGATATAAAGCAAATGATCTCACAGATGCGGCTTTGAATCCGGTCACACGCTTCAAAGGCCAACTCGGCGGTGACCTTGAGACGACGTTTATTCTGACCAGACCGGATGCGCTTAGGTTTCGCGTTGGCGAGAGCGCCCGCAGCCTCTACTACAAGGGACGTGGAGCAATGGGCAGACTGATCAAACACGCGGGCGTATGGAGCAGTCGATGAATCGATCCAGAATCAGTGGTGCGAGCGCTTTCTGCGCGGTAATGGAACGTCTCGGTATCGATACCGTGTTCGGCCTTCCCGGCACACAGAATATAGACCTCTATGAAGCGTTACGTAACTCATCGATCAGAACAGTGCTTGCGACCAGCGAGACCTCGGCTGCGTTCATGGCCAACGGCTACTATCGATCATCCGGAAGAACTGCCGCGATACTCACAATTCCGGGGCCGGGATTCGCATATGCGGTACCAGGGCTCGCAGAGGCAAAGCACGACTCGGCAGCTATGGTTCATATTGTTGTGACACGCAATGAGCCACTGGACCATAAGTTCAAGTTGCAGGCATTGGACATTGAAGCAATAGCATGCCCGATAGTAAAGAAGACATTTGTGATAGATACAGCCGCGTCGATTGAACCGATCCTGACGCAGGCCTATACGGAAGCGGTCACCGGCGAACCGGGACCTGTGGTGGTAATAATCGACAGGCTTTCTCTTCTGGATAAGATCGACGTTCCCGGTGAATCGTCTCCAGATACGATCGGGAACAAGTCTGCTACAGATGGGCAAGTTGATGAGGTTGCGGATATAATTGCACAATCGGATGCTGTCGCGATATTGGCAGGTCAGGGAGCTGCAGATGCTGCCACGCAGATTGTGAGACTGGCGGAGATGCTGGAGTCACCGGTTATAACCACCTGTTCGGGCAGAGGGCTGATACCAGAGAGTCATCGTCTATCATTCGACATCGACTACAGCATCGGCGGGGTTGAGCATGTTAACAAGCTATTCGGGAAGTGCGATCTGATTCTGGCAATAGGATGCAAGTTTTCGCACAATGGCACCGCAGGATTTGCTCTCGACATACCACAGAGCAAACTGGTGCACGTGGATGCATCGGAGGAAGTGCTCGCATCGAAAAACTATCCAGCCAAAATGGAAATCCACTCGGACGCGAAGACATTCATAGAGATGCTGCTTGCGCGAGCAGAGAGTTTCTCAGACAGGTCGAGAGGATTTGCGAACTTCGGGAAAATGAAGACTAACGTGCGTATCGAAAGAACGAGCCGGTTGGAGCACGAGCCTAAGATCGACGGAGCGGAAACGGAAGGCCTTTCGAGATTCTTCGAGGTGATAAACGAGCTCGCATCGAGAGAAACCATTATCGTCACCGACGCCGGACTTCACCAGACTCTTACTCGAAACTATCTGATTGTCGAAAGACCGCGTGGATTGGTTGTGCCATCAGACATGCAATCTATGGGATTCGGACTGCCGGCGGCAATAGGAGCCGGCCTTGCCAATCCTGACAAGAAAATACTGGCGATAGTCGGCGATGGGTGCTTCCGGATATCAGCTATGGAATTGACAACTGCCGTTCGTGAAGGCATCGATTTGACATTGGTTCTGTTCTCGGATACTGTGCTCGGATCGATTCGATTTCAGCAACTCGCGAGTTTCGGCCAGGAGCACGCCGTAAGAGTCGGTCCGGTCGATTACGCCGATCTTTCTCGATCCCTCGGAGTGGCGTATTTCTATTTGCAGGGCTCCCCGGAGCAGGTGATCGAGAAATGCGTCAGTACTCCGGGAGTTAAATTGCTCGAGGTGAAACTCAAAGATTCCGCAACATTGCAGAAGATGCAAAGGAAAGCAATCATACGTGAGAAGATTAGCAACTCACCTGTCGCCAACGTGATAAAAGGCATCAAAAACAGATTGAAACTAGATTAGGCTTTGGTGCATTTGACCTACAAAAAGATCAGTTCGATCGCGAGAATACTCTCTGCCTCTTGGACTTGAACTGGATAGCGAGCCATGAATTCCGCAAGGACATCAAATACTGCCCAGGTGCTGGAGAGAAGCGGCATAAGAGTCGTCATGATTCAGTCTCTGAGTGCATTACGGGAAATTGCGGATGACTGGAATCGCATGGCCGAACGCACTCCGCAGCATCTCCCGATGCTCTCATATGCATGGCTCGCGTCGTACTTCGAACACAGGATGACTCAGGATCAATCATGGGCGGTTCTGCTTGCATACTGCGGGGAGAATCTGGTAGGTGTGTTTCCGTTCCTGTTTCGTCATAGCCGGCACTTCGGAATCAAGCGCATGGAGATTCAAACACCGTCCGACGATCATATTGCATCAGTAGACTTTCTGGCGGAGGCAGCCAGAGCAGACACGATAGTGCCAACGTTAATAGAGGCGCTCAATGAGTCATTTCGCGGGAATTATTGCCTGACCATGAGCCGCCTTCCAGAGTCGTCGCCCGGACTGAGTGCTTTGAGTGCTGGAAATGGATCGTTAGATGTTATCAGAGAGTCCGACGGGATGGGCTCGTATCTTCCGATTTCCGCCACATTGGATGACACTCTGCAGCGCCTGAGCTCAAATTTCCGCAAGAATCTGAAAAAGGCGAGGAAGAAACTCGCAATGCTGCCCAATGTCGAAACTGAATTCACCAGCGGATCAGCAGATGATGACAGCAATCTCGAACTGCTGATGCAGGTGGAAGCTTCCGGCTGGAAAGGGCGGAGCGGGACCGCGATCCTCAACTCGCAGTCACTGGTAGAGTTTTACAGAGCACTGACTCGCAGGCTGGCTGAGGCTGGCTGGCTCGAATGGCATTTTCTCAAAACGGACGGAAGGGTCATCGCGGCACAGATGGCGACAAAACTCGGTCGCTCGCTGATTCTCTGCAAAATCGCGTACGATGAGGAGAATGCAACCGTGTCGCCCGGTAACATGCTTTTCGAGAAGACAGTGGAGCGCTGCATTGAGCGTGGAGACATCGACGAAATCGATTGTCTGACGGATATGGCGTGGCATAGGAACTGGCAGATGGAGCAGAGGCCTCATTACAGGCTTTCAATATATCCCCGCCGTCTGACATCCTGGATGACAGGATCACTGCCTGCGAGAGCGAGAAGGCTCCTCGGGAAGTCGCCTGTCGCTAAGGTTGCCCGTGACAGACTGAAATCGATGACTGGAGAAAGCCAATGATGAATGCTCTATCAGTTTCCACGGTTATTCCGACTTATAACAGGGTTAACTTGATAAGAAGGTCGGTGATGTCGGTTCTCGCAGCCAGCTCGCCGCAAGACGAAATAATCGTGGTTGATGACGGTTCGACCGACAACACCGTCGATGTACTCTCCGAATTTAACGATTCAATAATTTACATTCGTACTGCAAACGCTGGCGCGGGTGCCGCACGCAATCGCGGAATAGCAGAGGCAAAGGGTGATCTGATCGCCTTTCTCGATTCTGACGATGAGTGGATGCCTCACAAGCTGGACCTGCAGCGGAGATTCATGGCCTCTCGTCCCGACATCCTGTTTACATTTTCGGATTTCATGGCAACCGATGAGAATGGTGGCGAGCATCACAGCTATCTTCAGCATTGGCATAAGGATCCGAGACCGTGGGATGAAATTCTCGGCCCTGCGGAATTGCTCTCGTCAATCGCTGACATGCCAGAGAAGTACTGCGACATCAGATACTACGTGGGAAACTTGTACAAATCTGAACTGTCTTCCAACTACGTCGCCGTGCAGACTCTCGTTGTACGGCGCGCTGAAGCCGGTAGCGCTTTGTACTTCGCCGAGGACATTCCTCTGTATGAAGACTGGCTCTGCATGGGCAATCTAGCTTGCAGCGGCAATTCAGCCTTTCTGGAGTGTGAGACATCGTGCCAGCACGGAGACGCTGCCGGACGGCTCACCGATGCGTCCAGTCTTGCAGCAGCTGAATCACGAATCTCGGTTATCGAGAGAGTCTGGGGAGCAGATGCGAATTTCCTTGGCGAGTATCGTGACTTGTATTCAATGGTACTGGATGAACAACGATTGATCAAGGCGAAAGAGCTGATACTCCTGGCGCGCAATCGTGAAGCTCAGGAGGAACTCAGGAAGATGGACAGAGCGCCTAAAATGCTGAAACTTCTGGCAAGCTTTCCCGACTGGGCTGCGCAAAAGATTATTTCTTTGCGGCCTGGTTCGCTGAGCGGAGAATAGCTGAATTGGTTAAGATCGAAATCATAGAGAACCTCGAGGATTTCCTGAAGCTGTCGGACGCGTGGGATGAGCTTGTGTCCGGAAGCGAGGTCGACCATGCCTTCATGAGGCACCTGTGGTACGCAGAAGTCATCAAAGCCTACTTCGCCAATGATACCCTGGCGGTGGTGATAATCAGGCGGGATGGCCAACTTGTAGCTGCTGCCCCAATGCGACGGACTGTCTATCGAATCAGAGGTCTTGGTGTCAAAACACTCAGTTTCATTTCGACTGAGATCACGCCTCGCTGCAATTTCATTGTTGCCGACAGCGACTTGCTTGAGCCGCTGGTGATGAGCGTGATAGGCGCTCCTGACTGGGATGTTCTGTATGCTAAGAACTTGGAAGAGAATGCTGCGACCACAAAGAAGTTCATTGAATTGATCGGAAACAGCCTCGACAATCACGGCAGTCAGGTGATAGAAGGACTTCTTTCACCGTATCTGCATACTTCGGGGTCATGGGAGGAATACTGGCAATCGTTCTCGAAAAAGCGCCGTCGAACTTTGACTGCGTATAGCATTAAGCGACTGGAAGAAGCAGGAAGCGGCGAGATATCCCGAATAGAATCACAAGAGGAGTTGCGGGAATTTCTGCCCAGGATGTTCGAGATTTCGGCTGCAAGCTGGAAGGCGGACACAAATGACCATCTGCGGCCCGACTCGCCGGAGGGTCGGTTCTACTTAGGTTTCACACCAGCAGCGCTTGCATCCGATCAGGTGCTGATTTACACTATCAAAATCGATGGCAAGTACGTCGGATTCGACTATTACCTGAGATGCGGGAATTCGTACACAGGTTCCAGATCGGATTACAACGAGCGATACAAGTATTACTCACCAGGTAACAACCTGAAACTTGCCGCCATCCGACACCTGTTCGAACAAGAGCAGGAATGCGTGTATGATTTGGGAGGAGATGCCCATCAATACAAGCTCGATTGGGGATGCGAAATCAGAAGACATTTGACATTTACGATTGGGAATCACACACTTAAGGGCAGGCTGATTATGGCGGGCAAAAACAAAGTGCTCCCGTTGGCTCGCAGTATCGGAAGGCGACTGTCGATCCGCGGTCTCGATGACTAACTGCGGAGAATGCTGATGGCATTGAGTCGCTACGCACTAATGTTGAAACGAAAAAGATTCAAGGTGGGTCTGGTTGATTCATCGATGGAATCGAATATATGAAGATTCTCGTTATAGCCCCGCGGCCGCCGTATCCGCTCTACGGCGGATATGAAGTAAGAGTCTATCCGTTGTTCAAGGCATTGAGCAAACGGCACGACATTTCACTGATGAGCAAATCGTTCAGCGAACATGATCAGCAATCAATTGCTGGACTCCGAGAAGTATTTTCATCGGTCGAGTTGTTCCCTGTCCTGAGACAAGATGCAGAGCAGCGATCTCGCACATCAATACTCCGCCGCATAGCCGATGTCTGGTTCCCGCCGGTGGAGTATCACGATCGCACTTCATTCTCGGTGGATATGCTGGAATCTTTCGAGAGAAAAGTCAGGAACAAGGAATTCGATATCCTGCATGTCCTTGGCCTGAACATTCTGCGCTATGTCCCGGGACTGGAAAATCTGCCTGCGGTCTGTGATGCCGTCGATGACTACAGCCTGTTCTGCTACAGGACGATGGTGCATCAGAAATCTCTTGCGGGCAAGCTCAGCTTCTTCCTGGAATGGGTGGCGACACGACGGTTTGAAAGAAGATTCGTGCCCAAGTTCAAAGAGGTCGTTCTTGTCTCCCCTGTCGATGCAGCGGTGATGCGTAAGCTCTCTCCAACAACCCGTATTTCGGTCATCCCGAACGGTGTAGATGCTGAGCATTTCAGATCAAGAAATGAAGCGCCTCGGCGACCCGTTTTGATTTTCACCGGAGTCATGGACTATGAGCCGAATGTTACGGGCGTTCTGAATTTCGCGAAATCGATTCTTCCTCTGATCGAAGAGAAAGTCCCGGATGTAGAGTTCTGGATCGTCGGACGTGATCCTGAACCACAAGTCCTTGAATTGGCAAAATCTCGCAAGAACGTTAAGGTCACGGGTTTTGTTGAGGACATGAGAGAGTATTTCGACCGGGCGATGATTTATGTCAGCCCCCTCATATCCGGCGCGGGCATTAAGAACAAGATCCTCGAAGCCTGGTCAATGGAAAAGGCGGTAGTGGCTACATCTATGAGTTGCGACGGAATAGATGTTGTCGACGGTGAAGACATAATCGTCGCCGATTCGCCGACTGATTTTGCGAATTCTGTAATCAGACTCATCAAGAACGGTGATCTTCGGACGCGGCTGGGTGCTAACGCCCGCAAGAAAGTCATCGACCGGTACAGCTGGGAATCGCAGGCTGCCCAATTCGAGGAGCTCTACAGGCGGGTTCTCCAATCGGGTCACCAAACAGGCTCCCCATAAGCTGAGCCGAGTTCAGATGCAGATATGGTGCGTACTGGCACTGAAGAGGGGCAAAACATTAATCAGCGTTAATATCATGCTGCATTGTCTGATTTTGTCAAGGCAGTTTCTGGGCGGGAGAATAGCTTGCTCCAAGAATCAAACAGGTTTATTGCAGCAGCTACAATGACCAGTCAGACTAACGCGGCAGGTCACAGGCTGGTTCACAAACTGAGGGTCGAACCCTATCTATCAATGATGTCCCAAGTCAGAGCCAGATTGGAGTACGATGGCTGA
>JAHJOQ010000004.1 GCA_018820315.1 Candidatus Zixiibacteriota bacterium
ATCATCCACAACTCTTGACAATATCTCAAATATTACGCTATCGAAGTCGTTCGCGGTAGACTGTGAACTGGCAAACGTCTAGAGGCTGTCCCGTAAGCTTCCTGTCGGTCGATTTGCAGGTCGAATGGTCGATACTGTCTTTCCCGCAAATGCGGGAACCTATTGAAAGAGCAGCCGTTAAATGGGCACCCGCCTGCGCGGGTGTGACACCACCGGCTTCTTTTCAAACGCTTACCGAGCTTGCGAGACAGCCTCTCTACATCAGCCGCACACCCGTAGTACAAAAAGAAAGCCGCATCGTAAAGATGCGGCTTCAACTATATGCTAACTCCAGAAGTCAGCTACGACGGGATTTTGCCGCCCGCGAGTCTGATTCGGTTCTCAGCGCGACGAAGAGCATTTGTAGCGCGCGTAATATCGACATCGGTACTGTGCAGTCCAATCCGCTCTTTGGCGCGAGTGTATGCCGATCGCGCGCGATCAAGATCGATTTCATCGATGAACTCGACAGCGTCGGCGAGGATTGTCGCAACATTATCGGAGACCTCGAGAAATCCGCCCGCAACCGCGGCAGTTCTCTCTTTATCATCTGATTCAGAAATTGTAATTTTGCCTGGTTTGAGCGCAGTGATCAGCGGTGCATGATGCGACAGAACACCGAGATATCCCTCGCTGCCCGGAACCACTATTCCTTTGACGTCGTGCTCATAGAGCACTTTTGCCGGTGATACTATCGATAGCTTAAACATACCGCTATGCCTTCTTCATCTTCTCGGTCCGCTCCAGAACCTCGTCGAGCGTTCCTGCCATATAGAAAGCCTGCTCAGGAATGTCATCGCACTTGCCCTCGACCAGTTCCTTGAATCCGGCAATCGTATCGGCAATCTTGACATATCTGCCGGAACGACCGGTGAACTGTTCAGCCACGAAGAAGGGCTGCGAGAAAAACCGCTGAATCTTCCTTGCTCGAGCCACTACCAACCTGTCATCCTCGGAAAGTTCGTCGATGCCGAGAATCGCGATGATATCCTGCAGATCTTTATATCTCTGCAGAATCTGCTGTACAGCTCTTGCGACCAGATAATGCTCCATTCCAACAACTGCCGGATCGAGAATTCTGGAGGTCGATGCAAGCGGATCGACAGCGGGATAGATTCCGAGTTCTGCAATCTGACGTGACAACACCGATGTAGCATCGAGATGCGCGAATGTCGTTGCCGGAGCAGGGTCTGTCAGGTCGTCTGCCGGTACGTAAATCGCCTGCACCGATGTGATCGAACCCGCCTTGGTCGATGTGATTCTCTCCTGCAGTGCGCCCATCTCTGTTCCGAGAGTCGGCTGATATCCGACTGCTGACGGCATACGTCCGAGCAGCGCGGATACTTCAGAGCCGGCCTGCACGAAACGGAAGATGTTGTCGACGAACAGGAGCACGTCCTGATGCATCTCGTCACGGAAATACTCGGCCATTGTCAGACCGGAGAGTCCGACACGGAGACGAGATCCCGGCGGCTCGTTCATCTGACCGTAACACATACAAGTCTTCGGCAACACGCCCGACTCTTTCATTTCGAGCCAGAGGTCATTGCCCTCACGCGTACGCTCACCGACGCCGCAGAACACTGAATAGCCACCGTGCTCCTGCGCGATGTTACGGATGAGCTCCATGATAATGACGGTCTTGCCAACGCCGGCGCCACCGAACAGACCGACCTTTCCACCCTTCACGTATGGCTCAAGCAGGTCCACGACCTTGATTCCGGTCTCGAACTGCTCGGTCTTGGTGTCCTGGTCCTGGAATGTCGGCGGGGGATGGTGAATCGGAAGTCTCGGCGTGTCCGCTGGAATCGGACCGAGCTGATCGATCGGCTCGCCAAGCAGATTGAAGATTCTGCCGAGAGTAACTTTACCAACCGGCACCGAAATCGGAGCACCGGTATCGATCACTTCCATATTTCTTACCAGACCGTCTGTCGAACCAAGAGCAACACATCTGACGACGTTGTCGCCGATGTGCATAGCGACCTCAACAGTCAGGTTGATGCCTCTCTCCTGATCTATGATCTTGATGGCATTGAGGATATTGGGCAGCTTATCGGCGTCGAACTCGCAGTCGACTGTCGGCCCGATCACCTGCACAATCTTCCCTTTGTTGCCAGAGACTAAGATATCGCTATTTACCGCCATGAAAACAAACCTCTATGTTAATAACATTCTTTTCGCAATGACCGAAAAACTATCCTTTCAAGGCCTCGGCACCGGAAACGACTTCGAGGAGTTCCTTGGTAATTGTTGCCTGGCGTGCCTTGTTCATGACAAGCGTCAGGTTATCTATCATCTCTCCGGCGTTTTTGGTCGCAGATCCCATAGCGATCATACGCGTGCCGTGCTCCGAAGCCAGCGCCTCAGCCATAGACATCTGTGCAACGGTCTGGGCATAGTTCGGAAGGAGCGCGGCATAGATGCTCGCAGCATCCGGCTCGAAAATATACTCTTTGCCCAAGTGTGCTTCTTCGCCGACGCCGAATTCCTGTTCGATCGGAAGAAACTGTTTGCGCGCAATCCTGAATCTCGCTGTCGAGATGAAGGCCGTGTACAGGAACACAATCTGGTCAACCTCGCCGGAGACAAAACTATTCGTCAGAAAATACGTCATGTCCCTGACCTTGGCGAGATCCATATTGCCTGAAAAATCGAGATATGATGCGACAATCGAGACATTTCTCCTGCGGAAATAATCGCGACCTCGTTTGCCAACACACACCAAATCAAGATTCTCCGGTGCGTAGTCCTTCCTGAAAGCCTCCGCGGTTCTGATCAGATTGGAATTGTACGATCCGCAAAGTCCTCTGTCAGACGTGAAGAGCACGAGAGTCGTCTTCTTCACTTCCCGTTTCTCGAAAAACGGATGAGTCACCTGACCCGACGCCGAAGAGAGATGCCCAAGCATCTCGACCATCTTCTCGGCGTACGGTCTGTAAGACTCTATTCTCTGCTGAGCGCGTCGGAGTTTCGCCGCAGCGACCATTTCCATGGCCTTGGTGATCTGCTTGGTCGATTCAACCGCGCGGATACGTTTCTTTAAGTCTCTAGTAGTAGCCATTGTAACTCTCGGCTTAGAGTCTACTCAGTGATCTTGAACTTGCTATTGAATTCCTCAAGCGCCTTCTTCATCTTCGCCTGAGTATCATCGGAAATCACATTCTCCTTAGCGATTGTGTGACTGATGTCGGGATAGTCCTTATCCATGAATTCGAACAGCTCTGTTTCGTATCTTGCAAGATCGGGAACCGGTATCTTATCGAGGAATCCCTCACTACCGGCCCAGATAATGATAACCTGCCTTTCCTGCAGCATCGGTACATACTGCCCCTGTTTCAGGATTTCAACCATTCTTGCGCCTCGATTAAGCTGAGCCTTCGTCGCTTCATCGAGATCTGAGCCGAACTGTGCAAACGCGGCCAGTTCACGGAACTGCGCGAGATCGAGACGGAGACCGCCGGCGACTTTCTTCATCGCCTTGGTCTGTGCATTACCACCGACACGCGATACCGAGATACCGACGTTGATTGCAGGACGTATACCGGAATAGAACAGGTCAGACTCAAGGAATATCTGCCCGTCAGTAATCGAAATCACGTTAGTCGGAATGTATGCCGTTACGTCGCCTGCCTGAGTTTCGATAATCGGCAATGCCGTTAGCGAACCACCACCCAGCTCGTCATTCAGTTTAGCAGCTCTTTCGAGCAAGCGCGAATGCAGATAGAAAACATCTCCCGGAAATGCCTCACGTCCCGGCGGGCGTCTCAGCAATAGCGAGAGCTGTCGATATGCCGTAGCGTGCTTAGAAAGGTCATCGTATATACAGACGACGTGGCGTTTCGTATGAAGAAACTCTTCGCCGATTGCTACCCCGGCATAGGGCGCAATAAACTGCAGCGGTGCGGGGTCGGTTGCGCTGGCAGCAACTACTGTCGTGTACTCCATCGCGCCATGCTTGCGTAGCGTTTCCACTACCTGTGCCACCGTCGACGATTTCTGACCGATAGCGACGTAGATGCAGAACACGTCGGTGTTCTTCTGATTGATAATCGTATCAATCGCAAGAGCCGTCTTGCCTGTCTGACGGTCGCCGATAATGAGCTCGCGCTGTCCTCGACCAATCGGAATCATCGAATCGACAGCCTTCAGACCGGTATGAAGAGGCTCCTTCACCGGCTGGCGCTGCACCACGTTCGGCGCGATTGTCTCGATATTGCGAAATTTATCAGTTGCTATCGGACCAGCGCCGTCGATCGGCTGACCGAGCGGATTGACAACTCTGCCGACCATTGCGTCGCCGACCGGCACAGATGCAATTCGACCTGTCCTGCGGACTGTGTCGCCTTCTTTGATGCCTGTGTCCGAACCGAAGATCACAACACCAACATTGTCTTCTTCGAGGTTGAGAATCATGCCCATTATGTCTCCGGGGAACGTCACAAGCTCCGACATCATCGCATCTTCGAGTCCCCAAACTCGGGCAATACCGTCACCCACTTGCAAGACAGTGCCGACAGACTCAAGCTCGAGCTTGGTCTCGTACTTGGCAATCTCCTGCTTTATTATAGAACTGACTTCTTCAGGTTTTAAGGCCATCTGAAACTCCGTATCTTTAAACGAATCTTTTTTCCGAGCCTGTGTACGCCGAATCCGCGCCTAATGCACCTTCAATGCCTGGAGTTGATCCCTCAAAACACTGAGGCGATACCTGATTGACATATCGATTATCTTGTCTCCAAGGAATACAACCACGCCGCCTATGATCGACGGATCGACCGCCGTCCGTAGCATGATTCTCTTTCGCGTCTTGGATTCAAGTTTCCGAGCGAGAGTCTCTTTCTGCTTCTCATCCATGGGAACAGCCGTCACAACCTTAGTTTTGACATATCCTCTGTACTCGAGAACAAGATTCTCGAATGCCTCAGCGATGTCGCGCAGGTAAGGGTTACGCCTTTTGGTGACCACGTGCATCAGAAACTCTTCAAATTCTCTCGAGACTTTGCCGGAGAACACATTTCGCATTACAGCGAACTTATCATGATCCCTGACCTGGGGTGCTGCAAGAAAGCGCAGCAGAGATTTGTCGGCGCTGAGCAGATTATCGAGATCACGCATCTCCTCAGCCAGTCTGTCAATCAAATTCTTTTCAAGCGCAAGAAGAAACAACCCATGCGCGTACCGTTTGGCAACTTCAGCAGCAATCATTAAATCTTCTCGACCTCGTTAATGAACCCTTCGATCATCTGACGATGCTTCGCTTCGTCAAGCTTCTCATTGATCATCTTCTCAGTAGCTGAGAGTGTCATCCTGACGATATCGAGCTTAAGCTGAATCTTCGCCTTGTCGACATCGCGGGAGAGCTCTTCCTTGGCTCTTTCGATCAACTCGCGAGCTTCGTTACGGGCGGTATCCTTGATTTCGGCAGCCACATTCTGGCCGTCGCGGATAGCCTCCTGAATCTTCGCGCGAGCATCGACCTCGGCTTCTTTCATGCGCTGTTCGTAGTCGACGCGCAACTTCTCAGCCTTCTTGAGCTCGTCAGATGCCTTATCAAAGTCGCCCTGAATCTTCTCGCGGCGTTCATCGATCATGCCGAGGAGAGGCTTCCAGGCGTATTTCTTCAGAATCAAAAGGGCGATGACAAAACCGATAATATGGGTCAGTATCTGTTGCCACTCAATGCTAATCACAACAGACTCCTGTTAAGCGTAAGACAGTTTAGTTCCACAATGGGCGGGCATATCGTCCGCCCATGTGCAAAACCTGTTATTAGCCGATCTTGCCCGATAGAACGAAAAATCCGACTAGCGAGTAAATCGTGAGCGCCTCGATCAGAGCGGCACCGATAATCATGCCGAGCTGAATCTTACCAGCCGCTTCAGGCTGACGCCCCATGGCTTCCATCGCTGAGCCGACCGCACGGCCGAGACCCAAACCGGAACCGATAGCCGCAAGTGCCAGACCGATCGGCAACGAGAAACCTAATGCTGTTTGAACGTCCATGAGTCCTCCAAAAGAGTTAATTCAATCAATGTTCTTCTGATTCATGATGTTCGTGTGGCAGCATGAGTGAGAAATACACAGCCGCCAGAAGACTGAACACCAAAGCCTGTATTGTCGATGTTAATAATGCCAGGAATATGAACGGTACATGAAGCGGCAATCCGACCGGCGAATGGATAACCGCCATTATCATAACGCCCAGCCCCACAAACGCCGCAATCAGAACATCCTCCCCGGTGATGTTGCCGAAAAGACGAAGCGCCAGTGAAAACGGTTTTGCAAGCTCGCCGATAATATGAATCGGCAGGTTGATCGGCACGAGAACCCACGAATAGACGTCTCTCGGTTCGCCCATCAGATGGAAGCACCACTTCCCGATGCCGAGATGCCTGATAGCGCTTCCCTGGACATGCAGGAAAACACAGATCGCGAGCGCCGCAGTCGTATTCACGCTCGATGTCGAGGAGTGCAGACCCGGTATTAATCCCGCGAAATTCATCAGCAGAATATAGATAAACAGCGTACCAAGGAATGCTACATATTTGGGACCATATCGCTCGCCGACCACACCGATGAAAAAGCCCGAAAGCCCGTCGACGAGCATCTCGACAGCCGCCTGCAGACGCCCCGGGATCATTTTCTGATTCCTGTAGACATAGAGGGCGATTGCGCACATCACGAAGAGTATGAAAAACGCGAAAACGATGTTTTCGTTCGTGTGTAGCCAGTGTACAACGCCGTGTGTCGGGTGATGAAGTGCCTGATTGGTCAGAGTTATTACGTTTGGAAGCTCAGGAGCACCCTCGGAGGCATGCTCGGCTGCATGCCCGGCGGCAGCATGGACCGTATCGGCAACATGTTCGCTCTTAGACGACAGAATCATCCACAGAGGCAATAGCTTCATTGCTGTGCTCCATTCTTACTGTCGGCCATTTTCATCCAACGTGCGCTGGCAAGCTCGCGACCGATGACTTTCAAAACAACTATTGCAAAAAGAAGCGTAAATCCGACAAGAAGTGAGGTTACCGGGACTATGTCTGCTTTGAGTATCAGGTATCCGATCAAGTAGAGTATGGGAAACTTGAT
Source organism: Candidatus Zixiibacteriota bacterium (assembly GCA_018820315.1). Lineage (NCBI taxonomy): Bacteria > Pseudomonadati > Candidatus Zixiibacteriota > Candidatus Zixiibacteriota bacterium. Next base: position 7,132 of record JAHJOQ010000004.1, read on the forward strand.
AGCAGAAAATAGAAAAATCGAAACCGGTCTTCTATCGCGCAGAGTGACTGTCTGTTCGATAAGTCCTCTAACAAACCAGAGATTCACGCAGTTGAAGACCAATCCTATAGCAATGCCGAGCGAATAGTTCCAGTCGTAGTAGACAGCGCCAAAAATCAATATGAACGCCGAGACTACAAGTGAAGTCTTTATTACTCTGCCGATAAACTCAAGACCCATTGCAAGCGATCCGTTTGTGTTGAACAAGCCTCACTCAGAAAGTCACTGTTCGTTGCTCTCACGCGAAACCTGTTTAACTATCCTGTAGACTTCTTTTCCTGCAGCTATGAAACCGAAGAGAATCAGCACCCACATCAGGTATGGTTCGGTTTCGAATTTTTTATCAAGCCAGTGCCCGACGAAGTAACCGATCAAGGGCCCGACCGCCATGATTGCGGGGATTACACCGATAAGCGATAACTGTCGGTAGAGCTTGGCTTTCTCCTTCTTGTCGTTGTTGTTTCTCACCACGAAAATTTGGATGCTAATATAAAGGCGCATACGGGGATGTCAAGTATTTTGTGAAAAAAATAACAGACTCGTGAGGGTTATCAGCGCATACCGACACAACCACCGCACACCCGCCGTCGCAACACACTGCAATATAGAGAGTTACAGCGCACGACCATAAGAGCATCAAACTGGACTGGCGGGAGGACTGTCGAGATTATGCCAGCATTGCATGTGTCCCGCGCCCCGGCGGTGCTGTCAGGAGACTGTCGTGTGATTGTGAGATTGAACGCCGACAGTTTGAGTTTCGCTTAGGCCGGATGGGAAGCCGTCGATGTAACGTTTTAGGTAGATCGTGAATTTCGTCCCGCGCCCCGGCGATAAGTCGACTTCAATCCGTCCACCAAGATTCTCCAGAATTCGTCTCACTATCGGCAGGCCGAGTCCGGTGCCTCTTTTTTTCGTAGAGAAGAAGGGCTCAAAAATCCTGTTCTTGACAGATGGGGGCAATCCGGGACCATTGTCTGCGACGGACAGTCTCACCCATTCAAGATCGGCTGGTTCTTTGGCAGAGCCTCCCCTGTCAGGATTTTCAATCTCGACTACAATCGTGCCATTTGAGTCACCGATGGCTTCTACGGAGTTCATCAATAGATCAAGCATGAACTGCTTGAACATATCCTCATCGCCGGCAATGTACTCGGTCGTGCTGAACGGTTCGTACTCGAGGTTGATCCCGTCGTGATACGCGGTGTGATGCCTCACAATGTCGAAAACGTCAAGGATCAGATGATTGATTTCCACTTTTGTGAATGTCGGACGTTTCACACGAGCGTAATCGAGGAATTCGCGGAGTATGTCGTTGAGTCGGGATGATTCCTTCAGGATCAGATTCATCAGACGATCGTTTTCGCCCACAAGCATCAGCTCATTTTGAAGAACTTCGACCGAGCCCGATATCGCTGCCAGAGGGTTGCGAATTTCGTGAGCTATGCTGGCGGCCAGCTCACCGACAGCCGCAAGACGATCCGCCCGCCGCATCCTTTCTTCGGTTTCCTTTGCACTGGTAAGATCCTGGAATACAGCTACCACACCCCGCACGCCGAAGCGATCATCCCCGAGAATCGAGGTCGAAATCCCTACAGGAATCTCTGCCCCATCCTCTCTTTGTATCGATATCTCTGCTCTAATATCCTGCTGGGACGATTTAAGAACCGCGAGCACTCTCTCGGCGAATTGCGGCATCCTCTCCCTAAAGACATTGAGGCAGTTCTTCCCCTTGATTTCACGTTCCCTGAATCCAGTTATCTCTTCCGCGGCTTCGTTGAAGTAGACAATCCTTCCGGAGTTGTCGACAGTAATCAAACCTGAACGAAGATGTCTTAGAATCTCATCTGTCTCCAACCTAACCTGCTTCAGATTTTCCGATGCGGTCAGCAACTGACGATCCTTCACTCTCACCCTGTCAGCAAGATAGCCCGCTATGAAGGCAGTCAGATAGAATATGCAGAGATGGATGAATACGGTGAAAAAGATGTCATCATTCGCAGTATAGAGATTCTTCAGCACCCCCAAAGTAATCGTCTCACTCACGACTGATCCGCTTGCAAGCCAGATGGCAGCCGAATACGCTACCGACGCCAAAGTCGCTACAGCCAGCGTTCCGACAAGTCGGTATGCCAGAGACGCCGAAACGATAGTCAGCAGAAACAAACCTGCAAAGGGGCTGGAGAGATGTCCCGAATTATATACAATGACCGATTCGAGGCAGAGTTCTGCCGTCAGTTGCATGAGAATCAGGGGACGATTAAACGCGGAAAGGAAGCCGCGTTTCCTGAGCAGCATAGATGTGAAGAAGACAAGCGTGACAACGCTGTAGATCAGAAGCGGCCGGAACACCTCGAGTTGAGTGCGCATAGACAGCAGAATACTTCCGAACACAACCAGAAATACGACAAGCCTGAGAGGTAAGAACCAGGTGTTGTAGACATCAAAATGTTGAGTTCGTTCTCTGCGCATGGCACACAAAAGCATCTCCGGCCTTAACCGGAGATGCTCTTTCTGGATCTAAGTCTTCTAATTTATCTTACCGATGATATCGAACATCGGCAGATACATTGCAATCAGAATTCCACCTATTACGGCGCCCATCACGACGATCACAACAGGCTCAATCAGCGATGTCAGCGCTGCCACCGCAGCATCCACTTCTTCGTCATAGAAGTCTGCTATTTTGTTGAGCATATCGTCAAGACCGCCCGTCTTTTCACCGACTGAAATCATCTGTACGACCATCGGAGGAAATACACCCGACTCTTTCAGAGGCCCGGTGATCGTATCACCTTCGGCGATTGCCACGGTCGCTTTCTTGATTGCATCATGCACAACTCTGTTGCCGGCGGTTCTGGCAGTCGTATCAAGAGCGTCAAGAATCGAAACACCCGATGAAATGAGCGTACCGAGAGTTCTCGAGAATCTCGCCACGGACGACTTGCGAATCAGAGTACCGATAGCCGGGATTCGCAACTTTAATTTGTCAATTTGCAGGCGTCCGTTAGAAGTTCTGCCAATCAATCTGTAGGCTACTACCATCGCAACGATAGCCAAAATGAATGCCCAGAAGTACTCATTCAGGATGTTTGAGACATTGAGCACGATCTGGGTCGGCGCAGGCAACTCGGCACCAAGATCTGAGAACATCTTCGCGAACACCGGGACGATGAATTTCAACATAGCCACGGTGACACCGATAGCAACAATGGAGACCACGATTGGGTACACCATCGCGCCTTTCACCTTGCGAGCGAGTTGATCCGCCTTTTCGCGGTAATTCGCGAGCCTTACGAGGATGGTATCGAGCGCGCCACCGACCTCGCCTGCCTCTACCATGTTGACGTAGAGATCATCGAACACCTTCTTGTGTTTGCGCAGTGCCTCCGAAAGTGTCGTTCCTGACTGCACCGACTCCTTGATCTGCCCTACGATCTTGCGGAGTTCGGCAGCCTCCATTTGCTGAGACAGAATGTCGAGGCACTGAACCATCGGGAGACCGGCGCCGATCATCGTGGAGAATTGTCGAGTAAACCGCGAGATGTGGATCTTCTTGATGCCGGTGCCTATCTTGATGTTCAGTTCCGATGCCTTCCTGGAAACTGACGTCACGAGGATGCGATTACTCCTGAGCATCCTTTGAAGATCGGCTTTGTTCTTAGCCTTGAGCTGTCCTTGTACGGCGACTCCTGTCACCGACTTTCCTTTGTATTCAAAGACGGGCAAGGTTACCTCCTTGCATTAAATAGAGTATTCACTATGCCGGAACTCCCGCCGTACGACGGGAAATCATTTCGTTCAACTCAGTCGGGTTGGCACTCCTGGCCAGTGCGTCACCAACAGTTATCTTCCGTGTAAGATATAGTTCTGCCAGCGAATCATTCATCGTCCTCATGCCATATTTCTGGCCAGACTGTATCATGCTGTATATCTGGTGCGTCTTGTCGTCTCTGATTATGGCGCGAATAGCCGGTGTTGCCACGAGAATCTCAGTGGACAGACATCTTCCTCCGCCGATCTTCGGAATGAGTTGCTGTACCACAATCGCCTGCAGGACGAACGACAGGGTCACTCTTACCTGATCTTGCTGACTGCTCGGGAAAACGTCAATGATTCTATTGATCGTCTCTGCGGCCGAGTTTGTGTGAAGTGTCGCGAACGCCAGATGCCCCGTTTCGGATATCTTGATTGCCGATTCAATCGTTTCGAGATCGCGCATCTCACCAATGAGTACGACGTCGGGATCCTCACGCAATGCGTACTTAAGCGCTTCGCCGAATGACTTGGTATCCGCGTAAACTTCCCGCTGGTTGATAATGCAGTTGATATGACGATGCAGGTACTCGATCGGGTCTTCGACTGTCAGGATATGCTCCTGTCGTTCACGATTTATCTTGTCGATAAGAGCTGCAAGAGTTGTCGATTTTCCGCTGCCTGTAGGCCCGCAGACAAGCACAAGTCCCTTTGGCATCTTGGCAAATTCAGCGACGGTCATTGGCACGCCAAGATCCTCAAAGCTCCTCACCTTGTAGGGAATCTGTCTGATGGCAACTGCGACGTTACCTCGCTGCACAAAGACATTGCAACGAAACCGCGAGAGGTTCTCAATTCCGAATGACAGATCGAGCTCGCTTTCCTCTTCAAATTTAAGCCTCTGCCTTTCGTTCATCATTGAATAGCCAAGTTTCTTCGTCATTTCCGGTGTCAGCGTGTCAACATCAAGCTTCACAAGCTTGCCGTCCACTCTCACAACGGGAGGAACGCCGACAGTCAGATGCAGGTCAGAGGCGTTTCTCTTGACCATCATTTCCAGCAATTCGCGAAGCGACAGCATATTATCTCCTCACATTCTTCTTTCTATTATCCATGTGGAATCTTCTCAATCACCTGTTTTTCACATCTATTGATCACTGGCTGTCGTAGCCAGAACCTCCTGAAGATTAGTCATTCCGGTCTTGAGTTTCATGATGGCGGCCTGTCTTAGTGTCAGCATATGTTCCTCCTTGCAGGCTTGCTCCCTCAATTCCGGAACAGAGGCGCCCTGCAAGATCATGCGCTCGAGCGTGGCGGTAATAGGCATGACTTCAAAGATACCGTTTCTGCCCGACATACCGCTATCGCCGCAGTCTTTGCAACCCTTGCCTTCGTAGACTTCGAATGTTCCGATTTCCTCTTCTGGTATACCGATTCGAAGGAGCTGTTCCGGGGCGACTTTTACCGGTCTCTTGCATTTCTTGCAGAGCAACCGCACCATTCGCTGCGCCATTATCAACTTGGTGGATGATGCCACCAGGAACGGCGGAATGCCCATATCTATCAGACGACTTATCGTAGACGGCGCATCATTCGTGTGCAATGTTGCGAACACAAGGTGACCGGTCAGAGCGGCCCGGATGGCGATCTCTGCCGTTTCGGTGTCTCGAATCTCACCGACCATTATGATATCGGGGTCCTGGCGCAGAAATGAACGCAATGATGATGCGAATGTCAGGCCGATATCCGACCGCACCTGCACCTGATTGATGCCATCGAAGTTAAACTCGACGGGATCCTCGGCAGTCATGATGTTGACATCGGTCGTATTCAACTGTTTGAGAGCCGAATAGAGCGTGGTCGTCTTACCCGACCCTGTCGGACCGGTTACGAGGATTATTCCGAATGGAAGGTGAATGACCCGGTCAAATGCTTCAAGGGATGATCTCTCGAAGCCGAGTTGCGTCATGTCGACCATGAGCGATCTCGGATCGAGAATACGCATGACCACCTTCTCGCCAAAAATAGTCGGAAGTACTGATACACGAAGGTCGACAGTCCTTTCGGCTACTTTCACCTTGATTCGACCATCCTGCGGCAGACGCCTTTCCGAAATATCCAGATCGGCCATGATCTTCACGCGCGAGATAATGGCAGCTCGATACTTGAACGGAAGCGGTGCCATCTCCGAAAGCTTGCCATCTTTACGAAAGCGCACCCTAATCCGCTTTTCGTAGCACTCGATGTGGATGTCCGACACTCCCTTACGGATAGCATCAGCGACCATCGAATCGACAAGTTTAACAAGCGGCTTGTCCTGAACCTGCGACTGCAAGTCCTGATCCGATAGAGAATCCTCGCGGGATTCAATCACTTCCAAATCGGATTCTTCAATATCCCTGATTATATCAGAGAAGCCATTTGACTCGATGTAGTAGGAGTCGATTGCCTTCGATATCGCCGCTTCGGGAGATATTACCGGCTGGACATTGCATCCGGTTATGAACTTGACGGCATCCAGAACATAGATATTGTTCGGGTCGCTGATCGCGACCACCAGCGTACGATTGATCTTCGATACAGCAATGACATTGAATTTGCGCGCGATATCGACCGGTATCAGCTTGACAACGTCTGGATTGAGTTCGATATCCGACAGCTTCACCGCACCGATATTGAGCTGCTTGCCGATGAATGTTGACAACTCATCCTCATCACCGACCACTCCCATGCGAATGAGAATTTCGTCGAGCTTGCCCTTGCCTTCTCCATGAAGCTCTAGCGCTTTGGTTAGCTGGCCCTCAGATATTCTGCCAGCCTTGAGAAGCATGTTGCCCAGTTCGTCTGTCATTGCGACAGAAGTCCTTCCTGTTTGCCTGATTCAGGGTCGGTCAATCACATCAGTCATGAAAGATGTCATCGAGCTTGTCGCCGGCTGACGCCGTAAATTCATCCGTCAACCCATTGCTGTCAGCACTTCCCTTTGCCAGGGTGTCGGCGAAGATCTGTTCGAGATCGACCGAAGCCTCCTTAGCATAGAGTCTGACCATGCCGATTGTCGTTCGATCATCGAATACCACAACCAGAATGCTGCGGTCTCCAACAAGCGACATGTGAATGTGGTCACGTTTGCCCTGGTGGAACAGGACCGAAAATTCGGGTTCTCCGACCAGCTTCGCGATCTCTCTGGTAGATGCAAAGCTACCGGCCAGAAGCGCTGCAAGCGACGTGGTATCGAGCGATTGTGTGAATCCCTGCCGAGTGACAAGGTGCCCGTCTTTGTCCACCAGAAGCGCGCATTTCGCCTCCGACCCCTTCAACAATTTCTTCAGGGTGAGATTGATTCTCTCGGTCTCAGCCTGATAGATTATCAAACTGTCATCCGTCACGGTGTATCCTCCTGGTTTCAACCTCTCCGAAATAGCCAGCGGAAAAGGAAGAACCCTTTCTTTTTTCGTCTCTTCTGACGCAGCGATTTCTGCATTGTAGGCACAGAGAACGCATCTATTCCATTGTTATCCGTCACATCCGCAGACAATTCATCATCGGGCTGCTGATTGAATGACGGCAATTGCCCGTAGAGCTGATCCTCAGTCTTACCTGAATCGGAGTCTTCGGTCTGTGATGTATCATAACTCGCTTCCGAGCCGGACATGCTTTCGTCGCTGATGTCTGTGATTCCCACAGGTCTGAGCTGATTCTCTCTGATAACCGGAATTCGATCGGTCTGATTCGCATGCACCGCATCTGGAGCCGACGTCGGACTCTCAGCAACCTCGATATCGATCGATACTCCCGCCAGGCTCTCATGGGCACTGGTCCGAGTGTATTCGTCAACCGATGATGGCAACACGCTCCCAGCGTGACCATCGCCCAAACTTGATTCTTCGCTGGCAGCAAGCGCACCGTACCCATGAGCCGGCTGAGTCGACGGTCCTGAATGACCTGAAGTGCTCGCAGAAGTCGCAGCTGCTGGCACGCGGACAGAATCGTCGCCGCCTCCCGACCCTGGAATATCATCGTCGGCTGAAAGCTGTGCGTCCTCTACCCGTTCCGACTGTTCTGAATCTTTGGCGTCGGGGGACTTCTTGGCTTTGTCGAGAACGAGTTTGATCACAAACTTGAGGGTATCGAAAACTCCGACTCCATTGGGTGCCGCGGCTTCGAATACCGGCCAACCGAGCTCGTTCATGAGCTGATTCAGTTCGTCAACCGACATCACATCCGGCAGATCGCGCTTGTTGTACTGAAGCACTATCGGGATGCTGCTCAGTTCGACACCGTATTCAGCGAGGTTCTCTTTGAGGTTGTTCAGGCTTTCCACGTTTTCATCAGCCTTGGCGCGCTGACTGTCAGCCACAAATATTATCCCGTCCACACCTCTCAGGACGAGTTTGCGAGTGGCGTTGTAGAAAACCTGTCCAGGCACGGTGTAAATCTGAAACTTGGTCGTAAATCCGTTGATATCTCCGATGTTAATCGGCAGAAAATCGAAATAGAGTGTTCGGTCGGCATCGGTAGCAAGGCTTATAAGATCGCCCCTTGTTTTTCCCGGGACCTTGCTGTGGATATATTGCAGGTTGGTCGTCTTGCCGGATAATCCCGGACCATAGAAGACGATTTTGCAACTGACTTCGCGAGTATTATAATTGATGACTACCATGAATGATGTGCCCTTCTCACACAGTCTTAATTCTTGACATTGCATGCTTCATTTCGAGTCGAATCAACCCGATGTTGACTTCGGGATCGGCTGTGACAACGAGAATGCCGGTCTCATTGGAAGACATGAACAGCTTTCCGTTCGCTGCCTCGATCGTAATCTGCGAAAGTTCCTCATCACTCAGTCGTTCGAGCGATTTGTTAACATTTGCGGTAATTGATGCCGCAATAGCACCGACGGTCTCGTCCTGGAAACGTGCGTCGAGATCGGCTGCTATCACGATGCCGTCATGCCCGACTACCATAGATCCGGTCACACCGCTGGTGCGATTGATATCTTCAAGAACATCATACATAGTATTCCTCCGGAACCCTTTGAAAGCTCGCGTCTGGGTATTTAGTCTCAAATGTTTTCTTTATCATTTCAACCGCCTGGCTGATTCGCACCTTCTCGAGCTCCTCAGACTGACGATCAGCGCCTACTAAGAGCCACATTCCGCAAACCTGCACCGAATGGAGCCTGTATGTGTCCAGTGAAAGGTCGAATCCCTGCAGCACCAGATTCCCGGCCCTGAGTAGCGTTGACTGAACTTGCTCACTGAGCAGGCGCCCTATGGGTGCCCACACATCACGATGTACAAGCTCATCGCCGGCGTACGCAACCGGCAGGCCTTCCGTATCAAGCAGCACGCAGAACCGCACCGCCGACAACTCGAAGACGTGTTCAACAGCATGGTCGAAACTCTTCGGCGAAGATTCAAATGTGTCAACGGCCGGCTGCATCGGGATCACGCGTCCCCTCAGGGGGTTCTTCGATACGTATTCCGGTTCGTGCCTGACTTGCTCGGGCTGAATGGACTCAGTTAAGCTGGACTCTGAAAGTGGAGTTATCGAGAATCTGCTCTTGACCTTCTGCCTTGACATTCCAAGCAGTGGTCTCAGTATGGTCAGCATAATGAATGGCGCACTCAGGGTATGCAACAGCACTGCAGGCTTATAAGAACTGAGACCTGAAGCGAAAGCCGTACCGACACTGATGCCATTCATGAGAACCAGCAGCAGTGCGAATCCGACTCCGGCACAAAGTCTGAATCCGAAACATATCATCAGCGAATATGATAGACCTTTCGCTGTCGGATCGTCATTGATTGTCCAAAGTACGACACCGAAGTAAAGGAATTCGAGAATCATCCACAAAATCGGCGATATATCAAACCCGACTCCAAAGTTCTTCGGATAGAAAATGAGCGGCAATACGATCACGATTAGAAAGAGCAACACGGTGTGCCGTGTTTCCTGAGCTTGTAACTGCATTTTATCCTCTATCAATCCCTTCTGAGTGAATCTGATATCCTAAGAAGCTTCTGTTTCAGGGAGCCTATATTCACTTCTGATTTGCACACCCCTACGAGGATCCTGGAGTCGATGACTGCCATGGCATACTTATATGTGCTGGTTTCCACGAGAATCTGCTGCAGGGATCCGAACGAAACCGAATCGAGACTTGCAGTGACATATCTGACAATTTCCGCCATCTCCGCAGCGTTTTCGTCCAGGGCATAATCATCCGGCGCTATCGAGTTCTCGACAAGACCTTGCGAATTGACCAGGAACGCTGCACGCATATTGGGATATTTCGCCACTGTTTCCAGGGCGCGGTCGAAAGTCATCGGTTGGTCATCAATTCCATCATGCTGGACTTCCGGGCTTCTCTCAGCTCTGAGACTCTGGTTGTAGAACTCTTTGGTCGCGGCGAGTGCAGCCTTCTTATCGGCTCTGCCATCGTCGATCTCAGATTGGAGCGTACGGTAGTACTCATTTCGCGAATCCGTCGATTTCAATTTATCGAGTACAACCTGTGCTTTGGCGAAGAACCCACGCTTGATCAGTATTTCGACCTCCAGAAGATCAGTTGTGCGTGTCCGGCCCTCAAGCCGGATAGCCTCGGCCAGTTCTTTTTCGGCCCAGTCATACATCTTGCGATCGAAGCAAATCTTAGCCATCACCAGCCTTCCGCCACCGTAATCCGGATGCATCCTCAGGCCCCGATGGCAAGCCTTGAACGCGCCGTCAAGCTCACCTTTCTTCCGAAGAGCATCGGCGAGCGCAGCGAATATTTGGGACTGGGGATTTTCCTTGAGAATTCTATCGCATTTCTCAATCCGGTCGTCAATTTCCACTGTATTTAGCATTTTGTTCCCCGGTGAATGTCGCCTAAACGGCTCTTCAACTCAGAACCTTCCGTATCTTTGAGACTCCGATCATGATCGTTGCCAGACCGAGTAGTCGAATCACCATTGCCGTGTACTGCCCGACATTCGCCACATCGAGAATGTTGAGCAAGGACACAGCTTCAGCTATCAGAAGGATTATGAACGATACCGCAAGTATCTGCCAGGCCGCAGCCATCTCTCCGCCCCGAAGAGATGAGAATATCTTCAGTGCCACGAAAAAGCAAATTGCGGCAAGCAGAAGCATCAGGGCCACGAGAAGTCCCTCGGTGATACCACTGCCTCCGGGCTGAACTCCCGCATACGTTACGGCGGGGGTGAGCCACACGGAAACGCCGGCTATAACTGAAAAGAGCAGTCGGTTCATCGCTAACCTCATGTCATAAAGATTTTCTTGCTGTCCTTAAGGACCTGAAAGATATTTTCCTCAAGTTCATACTTCGAACTCACACTGCGCCGCTCGGCAAGAGGGATTGATATCTCTTTCTTGATCTCCGATTCCAGGGAGCGAAGCACATTTGTTCCGAGCATCGATCCGACAAACGCGAGCTGCTCTCCAAGGATGTGGTTCAGACCCGATAGCAGTTTGTGGAGTCTCGCCTCCTTGGGGATCTTATTTGCGGTTCGTCGAAAATTCTCGAAATTCGTCTTGAAATCGGACGATCCGAGCCCGGTGAAATACGCCCAGACACCTTTGCGATATGCCGCAAACATATTGGTGATGCACGAATTATCGGGGCCGAGCTTACGTTCCAGCTTTCGGCGAATCGAGTCGAAACAGGCTGTATACAGGCGCAGAACCAGCCACCACAGTTGCTCTTCCTCATCCGTGTCCTCTTTTTCCGCGGCGGCTTTGACGCCTGAGACTATAACAAGATTCGAGAGTATGAGTTTGTACATTCCTCGATATGTTGCGAACTCCCCTATCGGGGAAGCCGCGACTATATCAGGAAGTGATCGCTCGCCATTGATAAGCCACAGGATCTGGAATTCTTCCGGCGAAAGGACTATTTCATCAGACTTAGCATTGGGACTGAGAACCACTTTGAGCAACTGATTCTCCTTCGGAAGGGATCTCTGAATTTCAAGCCACTCATCGATTCGACGAGTTCCTTCCATGATGAGGCTCACAGTCTGCAGTTCGACAAGAATGTCCTTCACAGTGGGAAGCTTCCCCTCGCTGAAGATGAACTCGCCTGACTCCCAGGAGAAGAGATTATAGACGATCTCTTCAACTTGGAGCTTGAGGCAGTCTGTAATTTCCTCGCGCGAGAAGAGTCCCATATCTACAAGAACCTGGCCAAGTCGCTTCCCGGTATTCTTGTGCATATGCAGCGCGCGATCGAGATCGGCCTTGACTATTCGTCCCCGTCTCAACAGAAGTCCGCCGAGATAATCTTCCTCTGCTCCTCTGGAGGTCGCATAGATGATGTTCCCAGCTTTGAAGCAGACTTCCTTCTGCGTAGCGCCCTTAGTAATTGATAGAATACCGGTCTTCTTTCCGGTTGAAAGGAGCTGCAGAATATCCGGAAACGCTACCGTTTTCAGATTGCCGGTAAAGCTCATATATTATCCAGGCCGAGGTTACTCTACCACGTATTGTTTCTCTATCATTATCGGGCAGCAGGATGAATTACTTTACTGCGCGGGAGCAAAACTGCTTTATATGAAGCGGGTTTACAGCGAAAAAGTGGGAGATTCCCCATCATGGTTTCAGTTGCTGTTGTCAGTCAACGGTGATGGCGGTTTTGACCTCAATCTTGGCACTTCTGATATCGAATTGAACAGCACCAGACCGAGAAACATCAAACACAGCGATGCCGAATTCACCAATCTCCTTGTCCAGAAAATCAAGATCAGCGTGATTCTCATCCATTGGACGATTGAAGACAATCAACCTCTTTGGAGCCAGCAGTTTAAGTTTGTCGATGAATCTCAAAGCATCTGTTCCCGGATACGGCAACGCCAGGATTTCGAGGTTCCTCACATCATTTGTATCTAGCAGATCGAGATGAGCCCATCGAGAGAGCCAGATCATGAGCTTACCATCAAGTAGCACTTCCATTATCTCAATACCCTGAGATGACTTAGCCATTTCCACACGGTAAATTGAACCAACTCGGACAAAACCTGTATCAGGAGGAAGCAGGTCTGCCGCTTCCACGCCAACCGCCTCGGAAATCTCAGAGTCCGATGGAGCGCACTGCTCCCATATATCGGCGCTGCCAACGCCTTCACCGATCAGATATGGCAGAATGATCTGATTGACCTGGTCGAAACCCTCTCCTGAGTCAGCGTTTGTCGCGATCAGATCGAAATCAGGCGGAATGTGAACATGCAGCCCGGACCGCTGCCCCAGATCCAGAAACGTGACGGTCGGCCCACTTCTCCAGTCAGCAACCACACTTCTCCAGGACGCAATGCTCCCCCAGGCGAGCAGAATTGCCAGAAGATACCTGACATTCCGTCTCGATCTCATGACCGAGAAAAGAGCGAACAGGGTGCAGTAATAGAAGATGATAGTCGAGAGATCAGGTGGAGAGAGTGACAATTTCACCAATGGAAGTGATGCAAAGAAGTCGACAGCCCTGATCGACATATGCAGGAAGAATTGCGTTCCGACGGCAATGACATCCGATAGAAACGGGATCGGTGCGAGGATTACGAGCAGCAACGACAGCACTACTGCAATTGACGAAATGGGAATCACGACCAGATTCGACAGAAAAGATATCAATGGGATCCTGCCGAAATAATAGGCAAGGATTGGGGCAACCATCAGTTGGACGACCACTGACGAGAGCACGATCATCAGCCCGTAATCCAGAACCCATCTCTTCCACCGCGATCGCCAGCGGTGTCGCGGCAACATATGCTTCAGGAAGTACACAAGACTGAACGCTGCCACAAACGATAGCTGAAAGCCGATGTCGAACAGCATCAGAGGATCGTACAGCAGTATTAGCAGCGCTGCCACTGCCACTATATTCACCAGACTTCCCTTGCGATAGACGATTCTGCCGACCAGGACCAAGCCGATCATTAGTGATGCTCTTATCACAGAGGGCTGGTTGAATGAAAGCTGACAAAAGATCACGATGACCACCAGCGACAGTGCAAACAGAAGCCGTCTCGGCAATCCCGCGAGCCTGAAAAGCAGCATGACCGTGCCGGTCACAAGGGCAACATTTGAGCCGGAGACCGCGAGAAGGTGCAGTGTGCCGGTGTCCTTGAAACGCTCATAAATCTGCCGTGGAATGAACCTCGTCTCTCCTATCAGAAATCCGGCAATAAGATACCTTTCTGAGCCTAGAATTTGTTTCCCAAACAGGTCGAGAATATAGCCACGCAATGGAATTACGACTTTCGACAGCATCGGGCTTCCAGTTCCATGCTCAAGTACCTTGATCCTCTGCCAATGATTCGGATGGATACAAGAGGCAATCTTTTTCAGCATAAGATACCGCTTGTAGTCAAAACCGTGGAAGTTTCGCCGCTCAACTGGAGGGCGGGGGACACCTTCAACAGATATTCTATCCGCATAATTGAAGCGATCATCGAATCGATCGATTTTTACAAGAAGTAGTCCTGATGTCTCCAGTGTCCCGCTCTTGAGACGGATACTGTCGCATCTGACTGTCAAATACGTTCGGTCAGGCCTGAGATCCGGTTCGTTAGCCAGCACCCCGTAGACAGTGGATTCCTGTCTGACGTGGTTGAAATGTGAGATATGATTGGCCGGCATGTTCGATGCAAGCAAGTTATATCTGAAGATGCCCAGAGTCACAATGCAGCATGCTGCCGCGACACGCCATGCGATGTCCCAATTCTTGATAAGAGATACGAGCGTCACACAGAAACATCCCACCAGGACGCAGAAAGTCAGGAAATCTGGTGGATGCACTTCCCTGCCGATCAGCACGCCTACTATCAGCAATGTACATGCAACGAGCCCCGGATACTTTTTCATTTACGTTTCCCGAATAGCTCCTTCAGAGAATCGAGTTCGATAATTCGCATAAGTCTCGTGATCCCGAAATAGATTAGGCCTGCCCCGACAAGCATCACCGCAGAGTAAGCCAACCATTCCAACTTTGCGCCGTCGTGAATGTCACAAGGGTAGAATCTCTGCCCAATGATAAGAACAAGAGCTATCAGAGTGGCAGATGCGGCAATCTTGATGAAGCCGATCAACTCTCCCCTGACCGAGAGAATCGGCAATCGCCTTGACAGGAACAGAAGCAGCAGTGCGAAGTTGAGCCAGCCTGAGCACGCCACGGCGAGACTCAGCCCTTTGAAATCGAGATACCCTTTGAAAACAAAACAGAGGATTATATTCACCAATACACTTATCACGGATACTGCTACGGGGATACGAGTCTCTTTCATCGCATAGAACATAGGGACGGTGATACGAACAGAAGAGTACGCCACCAGCCCGATGGCGTAATATGCCAGCGCCGATGCAGTCTCCACAGTGTCGGCTGCAGCAAATTGACTATGCTGGTACAACAGCGCAACGATAGGTTCTCCTGCAAATAGCAATACCGCCTGAGCAGGCAGTACAAGAAACAATCCGAATCTGAGGCTACGGATATAGAGCTGAGCCATACCATTCAGGTCTTTCTCGGCCGCAAGTCTGGAGGCGCTTGGCAACGCGACTGTAGCTATCGCAACACCGAACAGACCGAGCGGAAGGTGCAACAGCCGATACGCATAGTCAAGATACGAGACCGCTCCATCCGATAGTCTGGACGCAAGGTTAGTGATTACGAAGACATTGACTTGCGTGGCCGCGAGGCCGATCACCATCGGCGCCATCAGTTTCAGGATCAGCTTGAGATCGGGATTGTTGAATTTGAAGTCGAATTTAAACCGAAATCCGGCCCTTCGGAGCTGAGGCAACTGCACAAATGTCTGGCCAAGACCCCCGACAAGTACGCCGATTGCCATGCCGAGAATCGGTGGATCAGTAAATGGGCATATCAGGAATCCGGCGGCTATCATTCCCACATTGAGCAGCACCGGAGCGAATGCCGGAGTGCCGAACTTGCCGAGCGCGTTCAACATCCCCATGAAAAGAGCTGCAATAGAGACAATCAGCAGGAACGGCATCATCACTCTACCAAGCATGACCGTCAGTTCGAATTTGCCGGGAATATCCTCGAATCCCGGCGCAAGCGCCGAGACGATCGCGGGCGCCGCCAAAATCCCGACTATGACCAGCAGTCCGACAGCCACCAGCAGGAAACTCAGCACCATATTGGCTGTCTGCATGGCGTCAGATCTGCCAACTTCTTTGAGCTTTGTTGTGAAAATCGGTATGAATGCCGCCGACAACGCTCCTTCGGCGAACATATCTCGAAGCAGGTTGGGGATTTTGAACGCAGCAACGAATGCATCGTTAGCGTCGGATGCCCCAAACAGACCCGACATTACGCTCATCCGCACCATGCCGAGCACTCGCGAGGCAAATGTGCCCGCCGAGACCTTGGCTGTCGATCTCACAAAGTGCGGTTGTTCGGGACTATTTTTCATTGACAAACCAGACGTTTTGGCTATATTCAGCCTTCAGAATAACGTTTTTTAGCCAAATAAAGGAGCTTTGATTGGCGCATCACTTACACACAAAGAAAGCTATCCGGCAGTCGGACAGGCGCAGAAGGCGTAACCAGACCACGAAGTCGAAGATGAAAACCTCGATCAAGCAGTTTCTTGCATCCGAGGCTGCCGATGTGAAGCTGGCCGCTCTCAAGCGGGCGCAGACGGCAATCGACCGCGCTGCCAAGAAGAACATCATTCATAAGAATGCTGCTGCTCGCAGGAAATCTCAGCTTGCTCGCGCTTATAACAATCTGGTCAAGTCTCATTCCTGATCTGCCGCTTTCGGTTATGTAGATATCTGCCGGCGCCTGTCACCGGCAGTTCCTATTTCCAGACCAATCGGGGGGCGAGTTTATCAACCCCGGCATCCGTGTCAGAATCTTTCTGATCACGTCCACAGAATCTATGGCGTAAGTCTTCTTCCCGGCAAATATTTCTTCCGCAAATCCAACCACAAAATCGAGTTCCTCCGGCTTCAACCTGCGGAATATCTGGTGAGCCAGAGAATACATGCGTAGTCTACGCCCGAATATCGCCATGAATCGCTTCGGGTATTCTTTCAAAATCGCCGCCCTATTCCCATTCTGCACACTTTCGGCCGCAAGTTCTCCCGCCAATTTGCCGGAATATAGCGCCGTAGCGATTCCCGCACCGGTAAGAGAATCGATCAGACGAGCAGCATCGCCTACGACCATGAGATTATCCTTCAGCATGGTGTGGCGACCCTCGAACAGCGGCACAACGCCCATCATCTTCTGAGTGATCTTGAACCGATCAAACCGGCTGCTCATGAAGCGATCAAGCTGCTCAAACGGATTCAAGTGTTTCGCCATTGTCGGGATCAATCCGAGGCCGACATTGGCCGAATCTGGCCCCTTCGGGAATACCCATATATATCCACCGGGAGCGATGTCGAAATTGAAATGGAATTCGGGAGTTTCCGGTTCAATGGAGATGCCCTCGATACGGTATTGTGCGCAACTCGCTACACGAGACGGCAGCAACGGCTTCACCAGCCCTGCCTGCCTTGCGATGGTCGATTCGATGCCATCGGCTGCAACAAGAATCTTGAACTCGACAGTTTTCCGCTCACCGTTTGAGACCACATCTATTCTGACAAACCGCCCATCTTCATATACAGGTTTCTCAGCCCTCCAGCCCTTAGCGATCTCAGAACCGGCATCTTCGGCCATCTTTGAGATATACGGCTCGAATTTCGATCTATCGAGTATGTAACCGGCATTGGGATGATCGATAAACATCGATTTGCCGTTCTGAGAAAACAGCTTTGCGCCGCTGACCCTGCTACTGATCCAATCTTCATTCGGCTCCAGCACTTGAGACAGTCCCGTGCAGCTTATCCCCTCGGCACAGGAGACCGGCTGGCCGATCTTGCGGTGGGTTTCGAGCAGAAGGACTTCGGCTCCGGCACGTGAAGCCGACAACGCGGCGGACAGACCTCCCGGCCCTCCGCCTACGACTACGACATCATACTTTGATTTCATCTTTGAGTAAAATCGCTCGTGATGGACATGTGATTACGCAGAGATTGCACAGCGTGCACGCGTTCGGAATCTCGCGGACGCCATCAGCTTCGAGGATAATGGCGTCGAACGGGCATACAGCCACACATCCGCCGCATTCCCCGCACAGCGCCTCATCTATTGTCAAACAGAGTTCAAACATGACAGAGGATATGGTAAACCGAATCGGTCACGATTTCAACATAAATATGGGGGAGTCACTGATGGTAGACCAGAGAGGCAGAACCGCTCCGGGATTTTGCCCTACATATATCAAAAACTCACAACCAACCCGACACCCTGTCCCGTAAACGCGAGTTTGATTGTGGTCGATGGTTTTTCGGAGCGCATGAGCTGCTTGTTGTTGAATATCTTGACGGCTGTGTTGCGGTGTTTATAGACACGTTGATCAAGATCGAAGCTGATAGCAGCCAGAGCAACACCTGCTACCATTGTAGCCGTCTCATTGTCCCATCCGGTTCGAAATGCGCTCGCCAGCGACATTCCGATACAGGCGCCGCTTGCTACCATCAAGAATGAGGAGGTCGCACGACACGCATCTGCCTTGCTCAATCTGGATATTGCTTCGGGGCAGTCGATCATGATTTCCCTGAGATTGGATGACCCCACCTTATATACGCCATGGTAGTACTCGCAACTCGAGTGCTTATGTCTGATTCTGATAGTGTCGACCTTAGCTTCGGTCTGGGCAAGACACGGTGCGGCTGTGCCGACCATCATAATGATCGTGCAAATGGCAGTTAGCATATACCCGAATACTGCAATCTTAGTTTGTATCCACATATGCCTATGCAGACTCCCGGCTCACCGATGAGGATCTGCTTTCCATTGTGACTGTTTCGGGCCGACCGGTCCCATCATCAGGCGGGTGTCGTCGATCTCCCCCTCCGCAGTGGAATAGACCTGCGTGTATGCGCCATACCCGTCGAAATCAGCGAAAACGAATGTTAGTTTCGACGAACTGTATCTTGAGAACACGCTCGTTGTTTTCCCTCTACTTGCCGGGCGATCATACTCCCACACAATGACAGATCTGATTCTGAACATTTTGAATTCCGGTTCGCTCTGCTCTGTCATCCAGCTCTCAATCTGAAAACCGCCGATATTATCGAAATCCTCCCTGACCATCGGATCTAGGTAGATCTCAGCAGGAGGCCCGTAAATGATATAGACACGCCCCCGATCAGTCTGAGAGCCTCGTAAATTCGACTCGCGGAAGTGCTCTTCGGAGTATTGGAATCGTCTGTCATATTCCTGCTTCACTTCATTCTCAGGTGTGCCGGGCGTTGGATCGAGGTTTGCCCAGAAATCACTGAGAAATCGCTCGACATCTTCTCTTGAGTCGAGCTTTTTCAGTTCGCGGAGCTGTTCGTCGGTAGATATGTGGCGAATTGCCCTCGCAGCCTCATCGCCTAAGGTATCAGCTTCCCGCAATGAAGAAAGGCAGCCATTCAGAAACAAAGCAGGAATCATGCTGTAGATAAGTAGTACAACCGTAGCTGCGCGCGTCATGTGGTTTCTCCGCTGTCTGATCTTGAAAAGCCTACCCCGCGACAACCTGCCAAGCCCCCCACTTGTGTTCCAGCCGGATCAACAACTGAATCTTAGATCGTAGGAATAGGATAATAGCGTATTGCGTTGATGTCAAGGTGGAAACTACAGATTGACATCACTTTTTTCTATGCGACAATCTGTATTGAAGATATCAGTCATTCATCAGGAAGACGGACTGCGGATAATAAGCGGCGCGGCTGCGTGAGAGACGCATGCGGATCAGCTCATCGAGAAAGCCGTTCTTGTCATCGGAAGGCACATCCTGCGACAGGATATCCAGCGAGATTCTTATGCCGAGATAGCGGCAGGGGAACGAATAGCAGAGTGTGTGCGGCGGCAGAAGATAGCCGGACTTCATTAGATGGCTCACTTCGGACTGCGTATAGACCGGCAGAGTGATATGAGCCTCACCACCTGTGCGGCTGATAAGTGAACCGTCAATCAGCGATTCAGAGGGAAGGCGGATGACCTGTGAATTCGCCGAGTAAGCGGTTATTAGTCTCGACAAAGTCTGGTTGAACGATATCAGGTCCGATCGATCGAATTCAATGCGATAGGTTTTATCGTCTCCGAGCAGCGCAACGAGAGTATCTGCACCAATGTGTCGGTCGTGAATTGACACCGTCTCTTCTGCTGTGCTGAGTGTCAGCTTGAGCTTTGAGGCCATGTTCTCGAGTTCCCGTGCGGTTAGATGCCTCACAACATGGTTCCAACTGGACAACTTCGACAGCGGATCATCGAGATCGACAACCTGTGTCAGTGCGTCCCTGATTCCGAGCCGCTTCAGCGCGCTCCAACGGGCGACTCCGTCGAGAATTATGAACTCTGACGAACCGACCGATGCAACCGCAATCGGGTTTTTCTGAATGCCAGCGGCCGCCATGCCTGCTGCCAGCCGCCTCGTGATCGGCTCCGAAAGGCTCGAGAGCGGCCTGAGCAGATCGGTGCCGATAATTCTCAATGGATGCCAATGATGGCTCATTTATTTCCCCACGTTCGGTACATGCACTCCGAAAAAGCAAACGCCGTGCCTCTATGAGCAAATGCCGGATTATAAAGCCCAAATCTTGTCGCCGTAACCATTTGCCGCACAACGCAGTAAAGTCAGTAATTCTAAGGCTGAACCACGGGCCGCGAATCGATCAACTTGTTCGCATAAGGCGATCTAATAAGTGCAATTCGATGCGCAGGTGAGTCGATTATCGTGAGATTGTCAGAAGATATGCTTCGTTGCGAGTGGCGATCTTTAGCAGCTCACCGCCTGATGAAAAACGCACCAGGGGATGTCCGATGGTCCAGTCGGCATACTTGAGTTCCATGTTGTGTAACTCGGTGCCGTTCCAATCAAGCAACAATACACCTCCCTGGGTGTGGCTGGTGTTGCCGTTGCGCTTCATGGGAACATCATAACCAACCGCTATCAATCCATCATCAGAGCTGTCCAATGCCGAATATCTGGCATTTGGCTCACGTGATTTTAGCTCCCATATTAACTCGAGAGTCGGCAGACTGTAGACTCGCAGATGATCGAATCCGAGAACCGCCAGTCTGGAGGCACCGGAATCGAATCTCATGTCAATATCAGTCCCTGTCAGACCGGGAGCCTCTGCCATGGACTTGATTTTCAATCCGCTTTTGAAGTAGGAGATGCCGATTGAATTGGTTGTAGCGACAAACTCGCCATCACCGGAAACGCAGAAATTCCGGGCGATTCCGTAACGATGCACCTCAACACCTGACATGTCGTAGGCCACAAGCCCCGAGTCGGCGCTGTTAACGAACATAAGGCCACTGGCAGGCTCAAAAGATATACCTGTCAGGAACGTGACATGAAGGGTGTGACTGATCATCCCGGCGCGGTCGTAAACATCAAGTTCGGAAGATGGGAATCCTTTTGCTCCGACAATTCCAACGGCGCTGCCGTCTGCATCAGAAAGCCGAATGGATGATGCTCGCGGCTTGTCAACAGAATAGACTCTCTCACCGGCGTTGTTGAACACATCTACCCGCAGCAGCGAGAAGGTCGTAGGTGAGTTATCGTTGTACTTAAGAATACTGTAATAGCTGCCGGCATCGGAGATCTCAACTCTTTCGTTAAGCTTGGTGCTCTTCTCATGAGCCGGCTCATGATTATCTTCGTAGACTGTCACAAGCTTTGGCCTGTGCGATATCCAGCCCGATTCTGACGGTACAATGGCAGCACCATCAGGAACCTGCATGCGTGCAGTTTCGGTGATATCGAGAGAGAAGACCGCCGGAGGCGTTGCAGCCAGCAGCAGCAATATCATGAGTCCAATAGATCGCATGTACATCCTCGATCGTCTAAGCAGTTCAACGCATCATCGCTGAATTGAACATTCGAAACCTCGAGAAGTTTCACCTTCAGCCGCAGGCGTCTTCTCGTACACTTATGAAGTCGGCAGAGTAGTGCGATTGAATAATGGGTGTGGCTTAAAATAGGGGAAACATAGATTGCGAATGTTGCTAGAACACTTATGAGAGGTTCATCAGGAAAACCTGCTGTGACCTGGCAAATCCTGACTCTGCGCATCGGGAGCTACGCGCCTGCGAAATTCTAGGGTTCGCCCGAAATCGTCGGAAAGTCGGAATTGGACGGCTGTTCAATATCCCTTTTCGCCAGTGCAAAATTGAAGTTGAACTTGACCTTTAGAGGAGGGAGTGCCGGTACAGGCTGGGCAGCTCTATTGACGGATTGCGGTATCCATGAAATGTCGAAATTGAGTTCGTTCCTGTATTTCGTGACGCGCCTGTAGTAGGGCATCAATTTGGACGATACAGGCATCTTCTTTGTCAGCTGATATACGACGACAGCGGAGTCACTGAGAATTTCGAATTTCTGATTGCCGACTGTTGTCGAGTTGACAGAGAGAAACTCGAGAAGGGTCAAAAGGGCAAGATACTCACATTCAAACCTGGCGCCTTTCCGCCTTGTGCGAAACAGCACCCCAAGATCCGGTATTGCAAAGCTGGTAATGCAATCGCCCGAAAGCCCATCCCCATTTCGCAAGCCATATCCACAGAAGTAACACTTCATGAGTCAGACCTCCCAGGACCAACCCTTGTGCAAACAGTGTGCCGCAGTGAATACGATCTGACAGAAGAAAGTGCGAGAACGTAAACGATTATCCGTCAACAGACTCGTGAGATGTGGAAGATGTGCCTGCATTGAACGAATGATCTCTCAATGCATAAGATTCAGCACTTGTGCAGAGACTTGCAGCAATGGTGCAGCAGTACAAGCCTATTCGATCGACTCGGTCAGTATAGAGTAAAGGTCTCCTTTGGCTTCCAGATAAGTTGCTTTGGAGGAGGCGACCTCCTCTCCCAGATCATTGACCGCACTGCCAACCGCCTTGAACACTCTGCGCCTCTCTTCGGTCACTGTCCCGGTGAATGAGATTTTCTGACCTGTCAGAACAGGACGTTTGAATTTCACCGTCATCTCCGCAGTCACCGCGAAAACACCTTTTGCAAGCACAGCCTTTATCATCACTTCGTCGAGCATCGATGAGATTATGCCACCGTGCAGAACATCTTTGTAACCCTGAAATCGCGCGTCAGCTACGATTTTGGAGATCACCGCACCATCATCTCGAACAAAGAACTTAGCCTTCAGGCCGATCTCGTTTTGCTCACCACAGACAAAACAGTCCTTATATCTGACGACTTCTTTCATTCGTCGCTCCTCACCTTATGTTACACAGAAATGCGCTGCGTTGTATAACATTGTGGATGATACGGATCGGGAGTCGGCAGGGCAAGCTCAATCAGAAAATCAAAAGGCGGGAAGATTCCGATCTTCCCGCCCTGCAATCACGATTCAAAGGCGATCTTCAGCTTCCAAATGTATCGCTGTATGTCCAGCGGGTATTGTTCGAGATCACTTCGATCGAGGCAGTGCCGTTTGACGAGAAGGTCACTGTGATATTCCAATCTCCGGACGTATTAGTCGTGGTGTTATCGACAGTCACTTCAGTCGTACGCGTAACTGACAGGCTGATACTTCCACCCTGAGGCGCAGCATTATCCCACTGCGCGAATTCGTGCTCTCTGTCGAACTGCATATCTGTGACAGTGACAGTGTACTCGGAATTGATATGCATTGTCGAGCTGCCGTCAATTGAGTAGTCATCAACATCGAATTCTGCAAGCGCATCGACCGTAGCCGTTGCCAGATTCACACCGGAGAAGCTGCCCTCACAGTATATAGTCTGTTCTGAGTAATCGGACTCCTCACCCTCGTATGTCTGGTTGACATGCCTCTTGACTTCAATGCCATCTGTGTACGAATTGTAGTTAAACATTGCCTCCCCATTCCTGAGGAACATCACACTGTCGACGACAATCGAGACGTTCGATGTGGCAAAACTGCCGACATAGAGCGAATACCAGCCATCATCGCTGTAATTGTAGTCGATGGTATCATCCGGATGCAAAGAGCTGTAGTCAGGCCAGTCGTTAATCGAGTCGAGTGGAAATCCCCACGGGTTGGTCAGCGGTTCATAGCTGTTGTCAACCAGCTCATCGATAACCTCTCCAACCTCCGCACGAACGGCAAGGAACGTGGCGTCATTTGGATTCCCCTGCTTGATTGTTGTGTCGGTCCCGCTGTCGGAAGAACATCCTATCAACAGCGCGAGAGCAAGCAGTGTGGCAAACATTCTCAGGTGAACAGGGCGCATCATAACCTAAACTCCTCTTATGCGTTATGTCTTTGACTTATTTTTCAAGAGTTGAGTCATTATTGCCTTCTGAATGTGGAGCCGGTTTTCTGCCTCGTCAAAAACGATCGAATGGGGTCCGTCCATCACCTCGTCTGTTATCTCCCTGCCCCGTTCTGCGGGCAGGCAGTGCAGTACTTTAACATCCGGTTTCGCCAGCGAGAGCAGATCATCATTCACCTGGAATTCCCGTAGCTGATTCATCTTCAGCTCGGCCTTATCCTTCTGGCCCATGCTGGCCCACACATCTGTATAGACTACATCGGCATTGCGAACCGCTTCTTTAGGATCGTGAAAGATATCTATTTTCGAGACCCCTGCTTTCTGCGCCCTGTGCAGAATGTTGGAATCAGGAAGTGTGTCGGGAGACGTTCCTATGGCAAGATCGAACTTGAACAGCATCGATAAATTCAGCCACGAATTCGTTACATTATTGCCATCGCCAAGATAGGCGATCTTGATATCTTCGTATTTGCCAAGATGTTCCCATACCGTAAGGATATCACCGAGAATCTGGCATGGATGAGTTAAATCGGTAAGACCGTTCACTACTGGAACATCCGCGTGCTTACCAAGATCCTCGACGTCCTTATGCGAGAATGTCCGTATCATAATCAGGCCGACATAGCGGGACAACACCTTTGCGGCATCATGAATTGACTCTCGCTTGCCAAGTTCAATCTCCTTCTCCGTGATATAAAGCGAATTGCCACCGAGTTGAAAAATGCCGGTTTCGAACGAAATCCTGGTGCGCAGTGATGCTTTGTGGAAAATGCATGCGACGGTCATTCCGTCCATCGGCTTCTCAGTGAACTTGCCAGACTTCATGTCGCGCGCAAGCTGTAAAGTCTCGATGACTTCGTCGCGAGTGAAATCTGTGATCTGCAGAAAGTCCTTGGTCACAGTCCTACCTCCTATATGTAGATGTTTTTCTTTTCACAGTGAATTTCCGCTCGAATTTAGGCGCTGGACGTGAACTGTCAAGCAAATTGATCCAGCGATGTCTTCCGCAGTCCATATTTAGGAAACCAGCACTGTCTCTGATACGTAGCATAAGTACATATCAGCAAACCTAATCCGACGGGCGGTGACTATGAATCGAAAGTGGACTCTTTTGGGAGGAGCGGCTCTGATTGTCGTAGGAATGTTGCTCGTACTCGACAATCTCTATGTAATCCGTTTCGATTTCTGGGATACGATTGGCCGTTTCTGGTCTGTTGCGCTGATCGCGGTCGGAATCTGGCTGATCTATCGTCAGGCAGGCTGCAAGGTCGGGGATGCCACGCCTTCTGAAGCAGGCAGGATCACGCGAGTGGTCGGTCAGATTCGCACGAAACCAGACTCAATCCATGATCGCGGTCTCGATGTGCAGCTCGGCGCAGGCAGCATCGAAATAGACCTTACAGAGACAAACCTTCGCGAAGGTGAAAACTCGGTTGCGGCCTCCGTAGGCTTAGGCGAGGTCGTAGTCAAGCTGCCGGCAGAGATCGCCTGCAATGTCTCAGGATCGTGTGGTATTGGCGATGTTCATGTATTCTCCGACAGTTCCGACGGTTTTTCTCCGCGCGTGAATCAGACCGATCCGGACTACGACAGCGCGCCGAAGAAGATCAAGGTGACTGCGAAGTCCGGTCTGGGAGACGTCAAAATATCGAGGAGATAACAGAGCCGGGACCGTAGTTCAGGACAGCCCCGGCATGTGCGCGCTTGACCTGTTCGGTTTTGGTGGCGACAAAAAACAAACGGGCGCGCTTCTCTGGTTTGTTGAGTGCAGACTTTCGCTGCAGCTCCATCTGCTCAAGAGCTATACATTCTGAGATGTGAGTTATTCCCGAAGAGGTAAGAGATTTCTCGCTGCAAGCCTGTGTGGCCGCGATCTCTGATCGCGGTTTGCTGTCTGCATATCACTCGTTACAACGCCTGGAAGCGCTGTTGCGTCAGTGGAAACCGGTGTCCAAATTGGGGAAAAGGTCGAATTGTCAATTTTGAGGCAACTGTAACAGACACAAAGACAATCGATTGCAAGGCCATACCCCATTAAGATCAAGAGCTTGATCTTAGTTGACGGTACGTCGCTCGCGGGATTATGCCTCATTGCCGGCGAACAGAGGGGCAGACCGAAAGGTCTGCCACGATGAGTCTATTACAGAATATACTTCGAAAGGTCTTCGTCTTCGATCACTGTGTCGAGGCGCTTCTTGACCAGCGCTTTTGTGATCTTGATTGTCTTGGGCTTGCATTCGGAATATTCGAACATTATGTCTTCGAGCAGAGTGGTCAGAACTGTGTGAAGCCGCCGTGCGCCTATATTCTCCGAACTTTGATTGACCTTGTCGGCAATCGATGCGATCTCTTCGATTGCGGTTTTCTCGAAAACCAACTTTATCTTCTCGGTCTGCAGCAGTGCCGTGTATTGCTTCACAAGCGCGTTCTTAGGCTCTGTAAGAATCCTGACAAAATCATCTTTATCCAAGCTGTCCAATTCAACGCGAATCGGGAATCGTCCCTGAAGTTCCGGTATCAGGTCTGACGGTTTCGTCATGTGGAACGCACCTGCGGCGATGAAGAGAACGTGATCGGTCCTGACCATACCATATTTGGTCATAACGCTGGAGCCCTCAACAATCGGGAGGATATCCCTCTGCACACCCTCGCGGGAGACATCGGGACCCGAAGTCCTCCCCTCGGGCGAGGCAATCTTATCGAGCTCATCGACAAATATTATTCCGGAATCTTCAACACTCGAAAGGGCAGCACCGATGACTTCATCCATGTCGATCAACCTGCCGACCTCATCGGCAGAGATGATCTTGAACGCCTCCTCGACCGTCAACCGACGTTTCTTGCGCTTCTTCGGCATCATCTCGGAGAACATTTCCTGAAAATTGACACCGAGTTCCTCCATACCGGATGGTGAGAATATCTCGACGATCGGAAACGCACCGCTTGTTGTCTCGATTTCGACTGTGCGCTTGTCAAGCTCGCCCTCACGGAGCTTCTCGCGGAGTTTTTCCCTGTTACGCTCCCATTTCTCAATCAAGTCCTCTTCCGGCTGCACCGGCGTTGGACCGCTGAACTTGCCATTCGTGATCTTCCTCGGAGCTTTTGGCAGCAGAAGATCAAGTATGCGTTCTTCAGCAACCTTCTCTGCCTTGGCGCGGACCTCTTCGCCCCGCACCCGCTTGATTGTGGTCACGGCGAGATCGACAAGGTCGCGAACCATCGACTCGACATCACGGCCAACATAGCCAACCTCGGTGAATTTCGACGCCTCGACTTTAATGAACGGAGCATTGGCAAGCTGCGATAGCCTTCTGGCAATTTCAGTCTTGCCTACTCCGGTTGGGCCGATCATGATGATATTGTTGGGGAGAATCTCATCTTTGATCTCCCCCTCAACCTGCTGGCGGCGCCACCTGTTGCGAAGAGCTATGGCTACAGCTTTTTTCGCTTTTTCCTGTCCGATGATGTATTTATCGAGTTCGCCTACTATCTCTTTCGGTGTCAATTCTCTGTCCATTTAAATCCTCCAAAAGGACATAGTATACGTATCCTTCGAGCCATGTCAAGAAGTTCGGCGCAGTCCACTCGGAATATCACCACTTCGCGATCTTCTCTTCTACACCACATCTCGTTCTTTGTTGCAGTAGGCTACAGTACTTCAGAGAAGCCGAACACGCCTGGACTGGTCCGGGAGAATTCATGGGTCTACACTCTAAACAGCTTGATTTATCGTGTTTTTACTGTTAGGATTGAGAAGCAACCTGCGCGCAATCAGACATCGAGCAGAGTCAATCATTCGTCCGGGAGGTGTGTCAATGGACCACGATCCACGATGGTACGAGAATGAAGATTTCTGGCGTGAACTCAGGCCGATGTTCTTCAATCCGGAACGCTGGGCAAGCACGGTCGACCAAGTGGACAAAATAGTAGAATTGCTCGACCTCCAACCGGGAGCGAGGATTCTGGATCTTTGCTGCGGGCCGGGACGACATTCCCTGGAATTTGCCAGACGCGGGTACTTCGTTACAGGAATCGACAGGACAGCAGAGTACCTCGATGAAGCAAGGGCAAGCGCTGATAAAGAGGGGCTTTCGATCGAGTTCAAACAGATCGACATGAGGGATTTTCGCGACGAAAGCGCTTTTGACGCGGCCCTCAACATCTTCACTTCATTCGGATATTTCGATAATCCTGAGGATGATCGTCGTGTTATCGAGAACATCAGTGCCTCTTTGCGAGTCCATGGAAAATGTGTGATAGACACAATCGGCAAGGAAGTGGTGGCGCGAAACTTCAGGCAAAGCGATTGGCATCGTGACGGCGATGGTACGATAATCATAGAAGAGCGGAGTATCTGCGAGGATTGGTCGAGGATCAATAACACTTGGACAATCATTAGAGATGGCAATCAGAAGGAGTTCGAGTTCACGCTCCGATGTTATTCGGCTGTGGAACTGGCATCGCTGCTTACCGAAGGCGGCTTCAGCAATGTGAATTGCTACGGTGGCCTGTCGGGTAACTGCTACGACCACGAGGCAAGCAGGCTCGTCGTGGTCGGCGAGAAATAGTATTGCGTCGATTCCAACAATTCCGTTTACTTCTCCAGAGACGATCTGCAATGTATCGCATGCGGGGGATGTGCCATGAGACGGATTCCCGACAAGATTAGAACTGCTCTGCCGGTGGCAATGCTGCTATTGCTGTCCTGCTCTTCGAGTCTCACCGATAGGGTCAAGGCATACGAGGCATCGCATAACAGCCATGACGTGGAGGGAACGCTCGCGTTCTTCGCCGAGGATTTCAGATACGAAATGGTCGGAAGCTGGGTCGCTGAAGGCAGAGAACAGATGCGTAAGTTCGAGGAATGGGACGCTTCCATTGGCAGCGAGTTGATTTTCGATAATTACGACGTCTCCGGCGATACGGTAACATGCACCGTCATCGAGCGGAATGACTGGTTCTCCCTTGTCGGAGTCGACGCGATCTACTATGAGTGTGTGAGGATCATATTCAAAGACGGCCTGATCACAGAGATAACAGCCGAGCAATCGCACGAGAGCATGCTGGCGACGCAGACCGCGTTTCAGGCGTTCATTGAATGGGCGGTTGAAGAGCATCCACAGCGCCTCGCCGCGCTGATGAGCGGCGCGAAATTCGAATTCAGTAAAGAGACTGCGGACAAATGGCTCTCGCTTCTGAAGGAATGGAGACAGCAACTCCGTCAGTTTGACCGGATCACGAGAAGAATTGCTGATCGGAAATCCTCAGTCGTATAGCATATTTGCCAGCCTTGCCGTTATCTGCCATTTACAATGAATCCGGAATCTGAGTGAAATCTCGTATGAAATCGATTAAGGTGTCATTTCGCAACAAGAACGACGACAGTCTTGCGGCGTCGATGGAGTTGCCGATAGATGGCCGACCGCGCAGCTACGCGCTCTTCGCGCACTGTTTCACGTGCAGCAAGGATTACAAAGCGGTATACAACATCAGCCGAACGTTGACGGTTAGAATCTCTGATACGGCGCTACAGAAACAACCATCTCAGTCATTCACCGTTTGAACTGCTTTAGCTCTCATAGCTTTTGCACGTTCGGCAATCTCTGCCATGGCTTCAATCGCAGCGTCTATGTGGTCCTCGGTGTTAAACGGTCCAATTGAGAATCTCACGCCTCCATGTATCTTGTCTATCCCGAGCTGCCGGTGCACCAGAGGTGCGCAGTGAAGACCAGTTCGTATGGCGATGTTGAAATCGACATCCAGCATTATTCCGACATCACCTGCCTCCAACCCATCAATATTCACTGTCAATGTCGCAAGATGGTCATTCAGGCTGTCGCAGCAATAGGCAATCACGCCGTCGATCTGCTTGAAACTCTCGACAAGACGCGTGCAGAGTTTCATTTCATGCGCATAGATAGCATCGATTCCACCCCGCTCCTCGATCCAGTCCTGCGCCGCCCAGAGTGACGCCATGCCGACCATGTTGGGTGTCCCGAATTCCATTCTGTATGGGTAATCTTCAAGATGATACGGATAAGCTGAGCGAACACCGGTTCCGCCCGATCTCGTCGGTCTTATGTCGAGATGCTCGCGTACACATAGTCCACCAATGCCGGTCGTTCCAAGCAGAGATTTGTGCCCTGTGAACGCCAGGACATCGACATTCATGTCGCGCATGTTGATCGGAATCATGCCTCCGGTTTGTGATGCGTCGACAGCGAAGACCACACCTGCATCTTTGCAGACGGCACCGATTTCCTTCACAGGCTGAATTGTTCCGATGACGTTCGAGCCATGATTCACTATTACAAGCTTCGTGTTCGACCTGATTGCCTTCTTGATCGCATCCGGTTCGACGAATCCATCGCCGTTAAACGGCACGTAGGTAGCCTCTACTCCGCCATCGCGCACGAGGTGATTGATCGGACGAATTACCGAATTATGCTCGACGTTTGTGGTGACAACGTGATCGCCTTCCGATAGAAGCCCCTGGATAATCAGATTCAGCGCATCGGTGGCGTTGTAGGTGAAACATAACCGCTCGGGAGTGGTCTCATCACCCCCAAAGAATCTCGTGAGGCGTTTGCGGAGATCTTCAAGAAGATTGCCCGCTTCGATTGCCTTGTCAAACCCGCTCCGCCCGGGGTTGACCCCGCAGCTACGGTAGAACCCGACCATGTAATCATAGACGCTGTCTGGCTTTGGCCACGATGTTGCAGCGTTGTCAAGATAAATCAGCTTTTCCACCTGCGACTCCATCTATTCTTAGCGTATCTCATGCACTGTAAGGTGAGATGACTACACCATCTTCTCAGAAAACTCTGAATTGCATGTGTAGATTAGCTAAGATTCCTGGCCATGTCAAGGCAATATAGCCGACAGCTTCCGAGAAGAATGGGAAAATTGACATTGACGCAAAAATGTCGAATTCGTATCTTCACGGCGAATTAACAGCAACTCACCCTTGGGAGGAAAAACAAATGCGCAGAATTCTTGTATTGAGCCTGATCTTTTCGCTGATCCTGACTGCACCTGCCATTGCACAAGCCGGTTCTAAAATCGGATTTCTCGGCTGGGGACCGCGCGCGGGCCTGACGGTAAATCCTGACCAGATTCATTTCGGTGCTCATGTCTCTTTTGGTGCTCCCACAACTCCGCTGCTCATTCAGCCAAACGTAGAACTTGGATTTGGTGATGATGTTACATTGATAGCAATCAATGGAGATATGTCTTACCTTTTCCGCTCAGCAAATGGCGCTTGGACTCCGAGCCTCGGTGGCGAGCTTGGCATGGTCAGGGTCAATGTTGACGGTTTCGGTTCCAACACCGATCTTGGAATCAGCATATTCGGTGCAATTGCCAAGACGATGGCCAACGGCAACCAGCTTTTTCTGGAGGCGAAGGTTGGCGTCGCGGATGCCCCCGATTTCAAAGCGACTATCGGATATACGCTGTTTTAGCATGGTAGGGCAGGATTCCCCGAAACCTGCCATTTTGTGAACATTCAGGAGGCGATATGGACGCCCCGCACATGATCGAAACGCTGAAAAGAAACCGCAAGCTATTCAAAAAGCTTTTCGAGGGCACCACCGTCGAGCAGGCGCGCTGGAAACCCGCTCAGGACAAGTGGTCGATGCTCCAAGTGATGAATCATCTATATGATGAGGAGCGCGATGATTTTCGAATGAGACTCAGCTTGATCCTGGAAGATCCCGAACTCGATTGGCCGCCGATCAATCCCGACCAGAAGGCCATCGACGAAGATTACAATTCGAAAGACCTGGCAGAGACACTGAAGAAGTTCAGTGAGGAACGGAAAGCGTCGATCAAATGGCTTGAAAGCCTCGACAACCCCGATTGGGATATCGAGAAAACTCATCCTCGTGCAGGCAGCTTGAAAGCGGGCGATTTGCTGTCGTCGTGGGTGATACACGATTTCCTGCATCTGCGGCAACTCGCGAATATTCTGATCAAGTATACTGCATCTATGGCACAGCCCTATGCAACAGATTACGCCGGACCACAATAGCTGTAAATTTGCATTGTATTCTCTAGTGTGGCCGTGATCTCTGATCGCGGTTTGCGTAGCAAGGCAGCGCGCTACGACGAACATCGGCCACCGACAATAACAGTTGCCGTATCCCAGCGCTTTTATTATCCTGAGCCTGAAGCAGGCATACCAAGACACAAAGGGTTGGGGAGGCTTATGAAATTGCTATGGGTATCGGAACCACTCATCTTCATTGTATGGGTGGCCATTTCAGCGTTTTTGTGGAACAATCGCTTTCGCTTCGTGAGCGACACAGCTCCAGTTTTGAGGGGACTCATATTTCCTGCCATTCTCCGCATACTGGAGATTCTGCTGCCATTGGGTGCAGCAGCTCTTATTTTCGTTCGCTATGGCATCTTGCTCAGTCTATTAACCGTAGCTGTGTTTTACATTGTCTGGAGAGTGATTTCATCCACGTACTATAAGTCAGTATTTCGCCAATATAGTCTCTTGCACATGGACGATCTGGCGCAAAAAGGAGATATCTACGCTCACAGTAAGGCTGAGATCGACGAACTTGTGCACGAGTTGTTGATGACGAATCTCAGGAAATGAACAGGCTCGGTAGCCTACGCTTCAGGCAGGCGCGGTCGCGATATTTGATCAAGTGTGGCCATCACTGCGAAGCAGGTTATCGCCAAACGTTTCAACTACCTCTCTCGGATCGCGCGATGGTGTGATGATAACCGTCCCCGCCCACAGGGATACAGGCAGTCCCCACTCTCATTGTCCTTGACGCTGTATGGCGAGACTCTTATATTTGCTGCGCGGCATGAGTCGCTATTGAAACAGGTTCAGGCGAATCGATAGGACAACTTAGGAGCAAACAACCGCAATGGAAGGCGTAGCCATCTGCGCATGCTAAACGCGGGTCATATCACGAGCGAGGTGACGTAAGTGGAAATCATAGCCCTTATCGCTGCAATAGTCACGATCTTGGTTGGAATAAGTGCACTAGTGAAATACATCAGGAAAAAGGGTGACCCGCCATCTGCCACAAGCAATCAAACAACCCAGTCTGGAGATAACCTTAATATCACAGGTAACGTGTACATGAATCTGGGAGAGAATTTCGATCATAAGAACATGCAAGAAATTATTTCCAGTGCGGCAAGGAAGTATCTCGAGAGAGAATTCTCCCAGTTGCACGAGAAAATCGACGATTACGTGAACCTGATCAAGTCCTCGCCAAACCGTGAGACACTGAGGAATGCAGTTGCAACTGTTTCGGGCATGGCGGCGAAAGAGACACAACACTCCAATGCGAGAGATATTGAAGGATCAATCTGGGGCACGGCCAATACAACTCCTGAAGATAGTCAGACGTATGAGTTGGAATTCAACACGTGGAGGTCCATCTATCCACTTTTCATCTGGAATACAATAAAAGGCTCAGACCAGCCGCCCATTCATTACGCTGGAACAGGGTTTTTCGTAATCATAGAAGGTTTTCTTACTCTGATCACAGCTGGTCACGTCATGCTGGATCGCGACGCGACAAAAGGAGAACGTCTGGTGCTATCGGAGCGAATCGGCAATACTGGCAAGCTCCACGTTCTAGAGGGTATCCCAATCTGGAAGGGCTCCGAAGATTTTTCTGCATTCATTGTATCTCAGAGCTTTGTTGATGGGCTACAAGGTCCTGTGATCGCTCTCGACGTTCATCGCGAGTTCCTGAAGCCGTTAGAGGATGTGTTTACTTTTGGATTTCCGTTTAACGTCGTCGAGAAGGCATTTGCGGACGCCCTGACCACGCAAGAGGCATTCCAGATTGAGTTGAACCACATGCATCTCAAAGGCTACATAACAAGCGATCCTAAAGCTCAGAGTCTTCCACCGAAAATGAGACCTTTCTCTATCAATTATCAGTTGGATATCCCGAGCTATCCTGGGCTTAGTGGTGCTCCGCTACTAACAGTAAAGAACAAACGTGTAGAAGTGGCAGGCATTCTATATGCGAGCCGCAGGCTAACACAAGGTGGTACGACAGGGGACTTCGCGGTTGCAAGCACGCACGAACCTATTGTTGAATTGGAAAATATAATCAAGGATGGCAAGGCTTCGGGCCGCATACACTGAAACGGAATGGAGATGCTCCCGATCACACTTCTTGCGCTGACAGGAGCCCTTTCCTGTCAGCTCTATTAAGTCGTCAGGAAAGGGTTCCTGACGACGCGTTTGTGACCGCGTAGGTGAAACCACCCCTTACAGCGTCTTCACATTAATCTTGTCATTGGTGTAGACACAGATTGAGGAGGCAATCTTGAGGGATTCGCGTACGACCTGTTCGGCGTTTAGCTTCGAGTGAGCCATCAGCGCGCGTGCGGCTGCAAGTGCGAAATTCCCACCCGAGCCAATCGCCACGATTCCGTCATCCGGTTCGACAACATCGCCGTTGCCCGAAATCCAGAACGCATGCTCTTTGTCGATAACCGCCATCAGAGCCTCCAGACGCCGGAGAAATTTGTCACTGCGCCAATCCTTGGCGAGTTCGACAGCGGCCCGTGAAAGGCTCCCCTCGTATTCCTCGATCTTCTGCTCGAAACGTTCGAATAGAGTCAAGGCATCGGCAGCAGACCCCGCGAATCCGGCGAGGACTTTGCCATCATACATCGAGCGAATCTTGGTAGCGGTCTCTTTCAATATCGTCTCATCATACGACACCTGACCGTCGCCGCCGATAGCGACCTTACCCTTGTGCCGCAGTCCGATAATAGTAGTCGAGCGAACCATACTCCCTCCCTGGTCACGTCATGCGCGCGGGTGAGCTTTCTTATATACCTGTTTCAATCTCTCCAGCGAAACATGCGAATATATCTGCGTTGTCGACAGCGACGAATGCCCGAGCATTTCCTTGATCGCCATAATATCAGCACCGGCATCGAGAAGATGCGTTGCGAATGAATGCCGCAGCTTGTGCGGCGATATCGGATCGGTCGTGCCGAGCATCCTCGAATACTTCTTCACTATACGCGCCATTGTGCGCGCTGTCAACACTCCTCCGAGCCGATTCAGAAAAACTCTGTCATGTCGCGCATCGGGAAACTGGGAAACACGCCTCGCAAGATAGTTGTCGAGTGCGATTTGCGCGTATTTGCCCACGGGTACCAGTCTCTCTTTTCTACGCTTACCGATTACGCGCAAGTTGCCGCCCGCCGGATCGATGTCATCAAATCGAACGGCAGCTAACTCGGATACACGGCACCCTGTAGAGTATAGCGTCTCGATTATAGCAAGATCGCGGCTGCCGAGAAACGTCTCAGGATCGGGAAATCCCATCAGCCGTTCGACATCGGATTGAATCAGGAATCGGGGTAACTTCTTCTCGAATCTCACGGTCATTATCGCCGCACCAAGATTCTCTGAGGTGACGCTGTTGCTGTGAAGATACTTGAAGTAGCTCTTGAGTGACGAAAGCACGCGGCAAATCGACCTATTGGAGAGCCCGTCAGCATGAAGCCGCCTTATGAAATCTCGGATCACACGAGATAGTCTTTGCTCGATCTCTTTCGTCGGGATTGACTTCTCTTCGACGAATGCGCGGAATCGCACGAGATCGTTTCGGTAAGCAGTAATAGTGTTGAGTGAATAGGATTTCTGTTCGAGGAGGTGCTTCAGGAAAGCTTCAGAATGCCTTTTACTTGCCGGCATTTTCCAATTCCGCCGCCGTTACCTCTTCGGCCTTTTGCTCGGTGTGCTTGCAGCTTGGGCAGGCAAAATGCTTACCAATTCTCTTGGTGTCTTTCTCGACCATGATCTTGAATCCACATGCCGGACATTCGCGCGCAACAGGCTGATACCATGTGGCATAGTTGCAGTCGGGATACTTGCTGCAGCCGTAGAAGAGCTTTCCGCGAGAGCTTCTTCTTGCGGCGAGTTCGCCGTCGCAACCATCCTTCGGGCATTTGACACCGGTTGTGATCGACTCGGTATACTTGCAGTCCGGATAGGAACTGCACGCGATGAATCTTCCGAATCGACCCTGCCTGTAGATCAGTGGCTCGCCGCATTTCGGGCAGTCACGTTCGACCGGCTCACCGTTACCCTCGTTGTCTAATGGGCGGGTGTTCTTGCATTCAGGATATGCTGAGCAGGCAAGGAATTTGCCGTTTCTCCCCCACTTGACGATCATCGGGGAGTTGCATCTGTCGCAGATTTCATCAGACTCGGCCTGAGTCGTCGTCTTTATCTCGGCGATCTTGCCTTCTACTTCTTTTATATTTGCGGCGAACGGCTCGTAGAAATCATGCAGCACCTTCTGCCAATCGTCGGTACCATCTTCGACTTTGTCGAGCTCATCTTCCATTTCGGCTGTGAACTTGACGTTGAATATCTTCTCGAAATGAACCGAGAGAATGCCGTTGACTGTCGTCCCCAGCTCTGTCGGAACGAGCCTTCTATTGTCCAATTCGACATATTTGCGATACTTAATCGTATTAATAATCTGAGAATATGTGGATGGCCGGCCGATGCCATTGGCCTCGAGTTCTTTCACGAGCGACGCCTCTGAAAAGCGTGGCGGTGGTTTTGTGAAATGCTGATCGGGAGTCACACCGTTGAGATTCAGTTTCTGATTTTCTTCAAGAATCGGGATCAGCGTGTTTCCATTGCCGTTGCCGTTATCATCATCCCTGGATTCTTCATACACACGGAGATAGCCGTCGAACTTGAGCTTCGTATCGACCGCCCTGAACAGATACTTGCCGCCCTCGATCTCGACCCTGATCTGATCATAGACCGCCGGCATCATTTGCGAAGCGAGGAAGCGGCTGAATATAAGATTGTAAAGCTTGTACTGATCGCTTGTCAGATAGCGTTTGCACTCCTGCGGGCTGTGCTCCAAATCGGTCGGTCGAATCGCCTCGTGCGCATCCTGCGACCGCGACTTGACCTTAAATTGACGAGCGTGCGGCGGAAGATATTCCGGTCCGAACTTTGAATGGATATATTCTCGTGCGGATGTCAGGGCCTCGGCGGCGATTCTGACTGAGTCGGTACGCATATAGGTTATGAGACCGACAGGGCCTTCCGATCCGAGTTCGATACCTTCGTATAGTTGCTGTGCCACGATCATAGTCTTCTGCGTAGAGAACCCGACTTGCCTGTAGGCATCCTGCTGCAATGTGCTGGTGATATATGGTGGAAGTGGCTGACGCTTCTTTTCATCTCTGACAATTTTGCTGACTATATACTCATGTTTCTTTATGTCTTCGACGATCGCTGCTGCATCAGATTCGCTTGGGATCTCAAAGTCATCACCACCGATCTTGGCTAGTTTAGACTCGAAACAGCACTCGCCATCACTGCCGAATTCTGCATGAATACTCCAGTACTCTTTCGGTACGAATGCGAGAACTTCTGCTTCCCGTTCGCAGATCATTCTGAGTGCAACGGACTGCACTCTTCCGGCAGACAGGCCGCTGAATACGGTCTGCCACAGAATCGGTGATATCTTGTACCCAACCAGTCGATCAAGAACTCGCCTTGTTTGCTGGGCATTGACCCTCTTCATGTCGATTTCAGTCGCATCTTCCAGACCCTGCAAGACAGCGTTCTTCGTAATTTCATTGAATGTTACACGCTTGATCGTTCCGGGAACTTTGTCCAGCTTCAGCAGCAAATGGTATGCTATGGCTTCCCCTTCTCGATCGGGATCGGGGGCGAGATAGATCTTCGCCTTCTTCTTCGCTTCCGCCACCAGTTCCTTGATGATGGGACCCTTACCGTGAATCACGGTATAATTCGGCTGAAAACCATTCTCAGGATCGACACCGAGCTTACTCTTCGGCAAATCGAGGATATGCCCCTTGGTAGCCATGACAGTATACTTCTTGTCAAGGAACTTCTTCAGGGTCTTGATCTTGGTCGGGGACTCGACTATTATCAATTCACCCTTGGGTGCAGCCGATGTGCTCTTGTTCGCCTTTGGCTTAGCACTCCGCGATCCAGCCTTCTTGCTGATGCCGGTTCCCTTCTCGGTTTTCGTCGAACTCTTAGCCATAGATTACTTCTTCATGCCCTCACTCAGCGCTCGGTCTTGATTAGACCATCAGAAAGCTCTTTGAGAGCGATTTCAGTTACTTTTCTGGTGTCAATGTCAATACTCTCATCTTCGGGCATAAGCTCCAGCTTCGCGAGCCGCTCTTCATTGAGCTGTCGGGCTCTCTTCGATGCCACCAGAACCGCCTCATAGACATTGGTCGTATGCTTCCTCACATTTTCCATCGTCCATCTCTCAGTCTTCTTCATGCTGTCTCCTTTCATTACCCAGTGTTGAAATGACCGCCGGTCTCAGATTGTTCCCATTCTGAACAGCCTCGAATTACACTGGAGAATCCAGAAGACGACCAGGATTGACCTGATGCAGCCCTGAGCCGATGTGTTGAGAATGTCGTCAAATGGATAAGATCCTTTAGAATCAGGAGGACTCTTTTCTGATGAATTCTCCGGTGTAATTCAGCCTCATCACTCTATGTTCTGTACCTGCTCTCGCAGTTTCTCGATCTCTTCTTTGAGCAATATCACTTCTTTCGATATGCCGGTTGAGATGGATTTCGAGCCAATTGTGTTGGCTTCGCGATTAAGTTCCTGAAGAAGGAAATTGAGCCTCTTGCCGACCGGACCTGATTCATTGAGAGTATCGAGGAACTGTTGCAGATGGCTATCTATCCTAACGCATTCCTCGGTTACATCGCATTTCTCAGCGACTATTGCCGCCTCGACTGCTACCCTCTCTCCGGGGTCGGCCAGTTCGCTCAACAGCTCCTTGATGCGCGCTTCGAGCTTTGCACGATACAGATCTACTGCTTCGCTCGACATAGAACGCACCTGCTGTACTGATTCCCCTATCTTCGCAATACGGGGTCTCATGTCGGCTGCCAGCCTTTCGCCTTCCTGACCCCGCATTTCCATCAGACTATCAAGCGCGAGATCAACAGCCCCTTCGACTACCTTAGCGATCGCCTCTAGATCATCCTTCTCCTCAATCGGCTCAAGAATGTCCTCAAGGTTCATGAGATCCGACAGGCTGATATCTTTAGACAGGGAGAATTTGTCCTGCAGCTGCTTAAACACTTTTACATACATCTCCGCGACAGACTCGTTCAATTTCAATTGCCCTGCCGCGACAACATCTGATTTCCACGACACAGTGCAGATGACCTTGCCGCGCTTAATCCTGGAGTTCACCTGCTCTTTGATCTTCGTCTCAAGCGAATAAAGCGTCCTGGGGAGCTTGATCTGAGTTTCGAAGAACCTGTTATTCAGCGAGGACAGTTCAATAACTACTCTGGAACCGTTCTCGGCCTTGTCGCCCTGACCATAACCTGTCATACTACATATCATACGTGTCTCTCCAAAAACCTTACAGAATACATCCGAAGCCCACCAAAGTCAACTTCAATGTCCAAAAATCGGTTTCCGTCTGTCGGAGCAGGAATGGGAGATTCCACAGTCCCATGGGCGGCAACCAGGAAGAAAGGGGTTGATTATGTCCAACGAATAAGCGTTATAATCCATATATGAGACTCTCCGCATTGCAGATAGCACGATGGGTGCACGAAACCAGGACCGAAATCGAGGATTCATCTGTCGACACTCTTGTCAAAGATGAGGTGCGAAAACAGGTTAGTATCGATCTGGTAGGAAGCAAGGACAGGAGGCTCTCCTATCTCTTCCTTCCGGGCGAAAGCCTCCTCTTTCTGGATGATCCAAGTCGTTGGAATTCAAGGAAGTCGGCCAAAACCACCAATTTCCTGCCGCAATTGACAGATTCGGTCATATATTCCGTCGAACAACTTAACTTCGATAGAATTGTCAGATTTACATTGGGGCGAGATGAGCGGCAGTTCTTTCTCGTTTTCGAGCTCTTTGGCCCCGGAAGCAACGTCTACCTGCTGAACAGCGAAAGTGCAGTCATAACAACATTGCGGAGATCGACGCAGGCTGAAATCTATTCACCTCCGAATCCACCGGCCGGCATCCCACCAGGCGCAATTGACTCCAATACAATTATAGAGATGGCTGCCGGGAGACCATCCGAGAAGGCGACAAATTTCTTCAAAGAGCAGATTCGAGGGTGTGACACATCATTCTGGGAGATCGCTTTGTCGGAAGTGAACGATCAAACCTGTCTTGGAGATATGAGTCGCATCGAGATCGAGAGAGCCGTAAGACGGATCGGAGAATGCTATCAGGATTGCGTGCAGGGAAGCCTGCCGATCGCCCTGGATGACGGCACCTTGGTTTGGATCGGGCAAATGGACCAGACGCGAGAGACATCTAGTCTTAACGACACAATCGCCGAAGTTGCGGTAGAATTGAGTCATCAGTCCGCAGAGAGATCGATCAGACAGAGGATTGCGCAGGGGATTAAGTCTCAGAGGAAGCGTCTTGAGGGCAAGCTCGACAAACTCAACAAGATAATTCTTGAAGCAGCGGACGCCTCTCGCTACAAAGAATGGGCGGAGCTACTGACAATCAATATCAGCAATATTCGGCGAGGCATGTCATCAATTACAGTGGTCAATCTCTACGACGAAAGCCTTCCGGAAATCACAATACCGTTGCCGACCGAGCTTGCTCCATCTGTCAACATCAAACGTCTGTTCAAACGCTATCGCAAGCTGACGGACGGTGTCAAGGAATCAGAAAAGCAAATAGCGCAGATAAGCATAGAACTCAAGAATCTGAGCAATCACAGAGATGATTTAGATCATGCGGAGAATCTCGGCGACCTTCTCAAACTCGAAAAAGCGCTCGTCAAGGATGCCATTCTCAAACGACGGGAAGTGCCGATTTCGAGTCACCGCGCCGAGCCGGTAGCAGCGTTCTATCCGCGAACCTTTACTACACCGGCTGGTGAGCATGTGTTGGTCGGACGGAACGGTAAGGAGAATGAGTATGTGTCGTTTGTCGCGGCAAAGAAGCACGATTTCTGGTTTCATTCACAGCAGACTCCCGGATCACATGTCATCCTCAAGCTCAAGGACAAGAATAGCGAACCGTCACACGAGAGCATCTTGATGGCTGCCAGAATCGCGGCATACTATTCACAAGCAAGGACATCTGAGAAGGTACCGATTATCTACACCGAAGCGAAGTATCTCCAGAAGATCAAGGGAGGTCCGCCGGGAAAAGTGCGATACACTCGTGTCAAATCGATTATGGTCGAGCCGGGATTGCCGGAATAGAACTAGTCGACGGGAATCACGTTGTCTTTTCGCTTGACTTCACCTAAGTACTCATCGATATAGCAGCTAATCAGAAAGGAATATCGCGGAAATGCACTATCGGTCCATTGCAATATTGTCATTCATTTCAATTGCTCTGCTGACCGTGTCATGCTCTGGTGATGCCACCAACGATATTCACTCCAAAGATTTCGACAAGTTTACAGATGTATACGCGGAATTGTCTGTCGGATTCGAAATGGCGGGTCACGACAGCACTCTGTATATGCCTATTCGCGATTCGATCCTAACCGCTCTCGAAGTCGATTCTATCTGGATCGCCGACTACCTGAAGAAAATCGGCGATGATTCCGAAAAGTGGCTTGTAGTGTGGAAAGAAATCACGAGGAAGCTCGAAGCGAGGAAGGATTCACTCACGCCATAAACGCGCCCTCGATGTGATCGAGGGTGTAGCCTCCTCCCTCTTTCGGATAGAGCGCGATAACATCCAGCCTAAAATCGTAACCTTCAAACATATTATCAATCACGTACTGCTGTGCAGCCGCGATGATGTTCATTCTCTGTTTTCTTGTCACGCGCTCGGCAGGATGTCCGAATCGAAGTTGCCGGGCAGCCTTGACTTCGACAAATATCACGACTTTGTCGTTTCTCGCGATAATGTCGATCTCCTTGTGCCCCACCCGGAAGTTGCGTTCGAGGATTTGAAAACCCTGCTGCTCAAGATATATCGCCGCAAGACTCTCGGCATTGGCCCCGAATTCCTTGCGGTCATCTTTCAAAACTTCAGCTTCCCCTGAATCAGACCTTCTGGCAGCAGTTTAAATGTCCGTCTGTGAATGTCGCAGGGACCGTGAGCATGGATAGCGAGCCTGTGCTCCCGTGTCGGATAACCCTTGTTCCGGCTGAATTTGTACCCTGGGAAGAGCTGATCATAATCTGCCATCATCTTATCCCGCTCAACCTTGGCGAGAATCGATGCGGCACCTATTGTCACACATTTCGAGTCACCGCGCACAACCGTTATCTGTTCGTGCTCAATGTCGGGAATGCGGCGGTTTCCGTCGACCAGCACCACATCTATTTGCACGGAAAGTCGCATCACAGCCTTCCGCATTGCCAGAAGTGATGCCTGCAGGATGTTGATTCTGTCGATTGTCTCGGGGTCTATTGATTCGACTGCCCATGCGATCGCGATCGACTTGATGTGTTCGGCGAGAATCTCACGCTTTGCCGCAGTGATTGCTTTTGAGTCCCCTATGCCGTTTCGTTTCGTCTCTGGAGGAAGGATTACAGCAGCAGCAGTGACTGGTCCCGCGAGAGGACCACGTCCCACTTCATCTACTCCGCAGATATTTAGAAAGCCTTCATTCCACAGACCGGTTTCATAAACAGCCATGCCGGTCACCTCGCTCCAAAGATGTCGCAAGGAATCTACAGCGGCTGTGAAGGCCAATCAACAAAAACAAAAAGCGGGCTATTCCACTGTGACCGACTTAGCAAGATTGCGAGGCTGATCGACGTCGCATCCACGGTTGACTGCTATATAATACGCCATCAGCTGCAATGGGATTATCGACAGAAGCGGAGTCAAGTGATAAAGCACTTTGGGAATATAGATTACATGATCCGCGAGGCGCTTAATATCTTCATCACCCTCTGACGCCAGCGCGATCACTCGTCCACTGCGAGCCTTGATTTCCTGAATGTTTGAGATGACTTTGTCATATACCTGATCCTTGAGGGCGATGACCACAACAGGCATATTATCATCGATCAACGCAATCGGGCCATGTTTCATCTCGGCGGCAGGATAGCCTTCAGCGTGGATGTACGATATTTCCTTCAGCTTCAATGCGCCTTCCAGAGCGACGGGGAAGTTGATACCGCGCCCGAGATAAAGGAAGTTGTTGTGACCTGAATAGAGGTCGGCGATTTTCTTGATATCGTCGCAGTGATCGAG
Source organism: Candidatus Zixiibacteriota bacterium (assembly GCA_018820315.1). NCBI lineage: Bacteria > Pseudomonadati > Candidatus Zixiibacteriota > Candidatus Zixiibacteriota bacterium. Next base: position 50,468 of record JAHJOQ010000004.1, read on the forward strand.
TATCGACTGCACCTTCCCCGGAAGGTCCTGCATGGCATCGACGATCTGTCGGCCCTTCTCGATAGACACATGTCGCATTCTCGCAAGCAGCAGCGTCACAAGTGCAAGCACCATGATCTGCGATGTGAAGGCCTTCGTTGAGGCCACACCGATCTCGGGACCGGCATGTATGTAAATACCTCCGCTGCTTTCACGGGCAATAGTCGATCCAACGACATTGCAGATGCCGAGCACAGTCGCCCCTTTGCGCTTCGCCTCTCTTAGCGCCGCCAGAGTATCGGCTGTTTCGCCCGACTGAGAAATTACGAACACCAGGGTGCCCTCATGTACAATCGGTGACCTGTATCTGAACTCCGATGCGTATTCGACTTCGACCGGAAGTCGCGCAAGGTCTTCGATCATATACTCGCCGATCAGAGCAGAATGCCACGAGGTCCCGCAAGCGGTGATGATTATTCTGTCGATCTTGTGAAGCTCATCGAGCTGCAGATGCAACCCATTCAATCGAGATATTCCCTCTTCGTAGTTGAGCCGTCCTCTCAGTGCATTCTGAAGGGCACTCGGTTGCTCGTAGATTTCCTTCAGCATGAAATGATCGAAGCCGCCCTTCTCGATCTGGCCGAGAGACCATTCGATCTCCTGAAGTTTCGGGTCGACTTCTTTGTTTTCGAGCGTCGACACCGAGAATCCATCCGCAGTCACGCGAGCCAGTTCCTCATCCTCGAGATAGACAACTTGATTTGTGTAGCGAAGTATGGCGGACACATCCGACGCCACGAAGTTCTCCCCGTGTCCCGATCCCAACACCAGCGGAGAACCATGACGCGCGGCGACTATCTCGCCCGGGCTCTCTTTGCAGAGGACCGCAATACCGTATGTTCCTTCGACCTGTGTAAGAGCATTTCTCACCGCAGCAAGCAGATCGCCGTCATAGTTGTCTTCTATCAGGTGGGCGATGATCTCAGTGTCTGTCTCTGTGCGGAACGTGTGCCCTTTGCCTTCAAGGTATTGCTTCAATGTGCGGTAATTCTCGATAATCCCATTGTGTACGACCGCGATTTTCCCGGACTCGTCCGTATGCGGATGTGCGTTGGTGTCGTTCGGCTCACCATGAGTTGCCCAACGAGTATGGGCAATACCACACATAGACGCGAATTCCCTGCCGGCGATATGCTCTTCGAGGACTTTGATCTTGCCAGCATTTTTCTGATGGATCAGATCTCCATTCTCGAGGAGAGCAATCCCGGCCGAATCGTACCCGCGATACTCGAGTTTCTTTAACCCTTCCATCAGTATTGGGACAGCAGGCTGGTGTCCCACATATCCTACGATTCCGCACATTTGGCCCTCCAGTGTCGCTTATGAAAACAAATCATTGACCATATCTATCAAACCGACAGCTCTCTTCTTTGTCAGTGCCTCAGAGATTAACCTGTATATCGGTTCGGTATTCGACATTCGTATGTGTACCCACGAGTCGGGATAGTCTATCCTGATTCCATCGGCTTCGTTGATGGTCACATCCGTGAGTTTCTTCTTCAATCTCTCCAGTTTTATGTCGAAATCATCCGGCAGTTCCCCCTTATCCTTGACAATAACGTAATTCGGATATTCTGTCATCGCCTCGGATACCGTCTTTCGCGTAGCCGCGAGGTGCTGAAGTACAAGTGCCATTCCAACCAGTGAATCGCGGCCGTAGTGAGAGGCAGGCAGTATGACGCCACCGTTTCCCTCGCCACCGGCAACAGCATGTTTCCGCCGCATAACATCAACAACATTGGCCTCGCCGACCTTCGATCTTAGAAACTTGCATCCAAATTGCTCAGCGACATCCTGGCACATACGGGAGGTCGACATGTTGACCACAACCGGCCCTCGCTTGTGAGACAAGACCGCATAGAGCGCCAATGCGAGTGTATGCTCCTCACCTATAGCAACTCCCTTTTCGGATACAATCGCCAGCCTGTCAGCATCCGGGTCGAGTGCGAATCCTATGTCGGCTTTCTCCTGCTTAACCCTCTTCTTCAACTGGCCGAGATTTTTCGGAAGCGGTTCCGGACCGCGCGGGAATCTGCCATCGGGAATATCATTTATGGCTATAACCCGACACCCGAGTCGCCTGAGGAGTTCCGGTCCCGCATGCGATCCGGCTCCATTGACACAGTCGATCACAACTTTGAATTTGCGCGAGCGAATCTTTCGCGGCTGGATGAACTTCAGCTTCATGACCGTCTTGATGTGCATGCCTATTGCCGAGTCATCGCGGGTAAGCTTGCCAACCTTCCGCCAATCCTCCAACGTCTGCAGCGGCATTGCAAGAACGCGCCGAAAGACCTCGTACTGCGTCGGCGTGACGAACTCTCCCTTATCATTGAATAGCTTCAGACCGTTCCATTCGAGCGGATTGTGGCTCGCGGTGACACCAATCCCGCCTCGTGCTCTATTATGCCTGATAGCTATACCGATAGTCGGCGTCGGGCAGATTCCTATGTCGATAACATCGCATCCCGCAGAGAGCAACCCCGCCACAGCGGCGCTCTTAAGTGCGTCGTGCGAAGTCCGCGTGTCTCCGCCGACGATAACCTTCCCCCCACCGAGAAACGCACCGAGAGCGAGACCGTATTGCAGCGCGAGGTGCGGAGTCATGGATTCGCCGATAATCCCACGGGCACCGGAAATGCTCTCGATTAAATTCTTCCCCATATTGTTGCTCTCACCTGTTTGATTCGAATCTATACTTAGTTAATCGTCAATATATAGACTCACCAACGTCTATTGCAACACAATTCACAGATTCACAAATGCTGCAAGCGACTTCACAAGTCCGGACAAGTGTGCAAGCCATAGCACACAGTCTAATGCTTTTGAATAAAGCGGCTTAGGCCAAGAGGCACTTACCAACCCGCAATGGCACGCTTTTTGAGCCTAGCACTTATGTCATGAACAAAGAGAATTCCACATCAAGCCCCAGAGGCGGTGAAATAGTGAAAAAGGCGGCCATAATTACACTGATTTTGCTGGCAGCGACACAAAGCGCCGGCGCGTTTATGTTTTCATATCCCCGCGATGGGGAGTTCAAGCAACTCGCAGCGTCAGATGATGCCTGGTATTACGAAGGCGATCCTAACTGGACGCTAAGAGCTCCCGACAAATGGCAGCACATGATGGGCTCGTATGCCAGCACGGAGATATTCAGCATACTCATGGACGACAATCTGGCAGGTGGACTCGTATTCGGACTCGGCATTCTCAAAGAAGTCGAGGATGGTTATCGTGAAGGTTGGAGTGCGCGCGACGTTCTGATGGATGCTGCGGGTGTCGGGGCATCGTTGTTCAACAGCGACAAATACAAATTCTGGTGCGATTGGAAGGACAACTACCTTCAGTTAAAGATATCGGTCACTCTGAAATAGCACGGACATTATGAAATAGCAATATCTCGCGTTACTCTACATAGAAGCACTCTCCAGCGCTCTCTGCACTACTAGTCTCCCAGGGCGGCAGGTTTAACCAACAGACCTGCCGCCCTATTTTTGTCGGGCTTGCAAGAAGAATCTCGATTGGATCAATAGAGACGCGAGCTTTGACCATCGACAATTCCGCGATTCCAAAAAAGAAAGATTGGATTGAACATATCTGTTGACATAGACTTAGTAATTGATTTATTGGGTCAAGATCGCGGGGTGGAGCAGTCTGGTAGCTCGTCGGGCTCATAACCCGAAGGTCGTTGGTTCAAATCCAGCCCCCGCAACCAGTTGATAAAAAGCCCCTGTCGAGGGGCTTTTTATTAGCTTCAAGCCAGGTCGCCGGCATCTACA
>JAHJOQ010000005.1 GCA_018820315.1 Candidatus Zixiibacteriota bacterium
AGAGTCAAAAAGACGCTGTCCGGGAGTAGGTTGGTTGTCAGCGATTCGTTTCACACTGGAGTGGGGAGATTTGTCACGTTTCGAGGATGATAAGCGGTTTGGTTCATATCTTGGTCTTACCGCCAGTGAGGAGTCGAGTGGCGACACTGTACACAGGGGTCGGATCACACATCAGGGAAACCCGCAGGTTAGGTCCTGGCTCGTGGAGTGTGCGTGGAGAGCTATCAGAATCGACCCTGCATTACTGAACAAGTTCCGCAAGGTATGGCAGAATACTGGCAGTAAGAAGAAAGCTATAGTTGCTGTCGCACGTAAGCTGGCAATTCGGATGCGCGCGGTCGAACTATCCGATGAGCCGTATCAGCTCGGCGTAATCAGATAATAGTGGAGTATCCGGAAGGTATCATTACCGATGATAAGTACGGGAATAAGGTGTACGACGAAATCCCTTCTGTGTCTAGAACACGTCCGTCAGGCTGTTGACACCATTTCCCACCTTACGAACAAGTAACTTGTGGGAGAACCACGAATAGCAGGTTGTAAGAACCTCACCGGAACTCGGCCAAACAAAGGACAGCCACATCGAAATCAACCCTTGACAATCATCATAGCAGGAAGGGATTCCTGACAGCGCGCAGAACAGGCATTTGCAGGAATGACACGATAGTGAGAACTCGTTGAACGATCAGACAGACAACACAACTGAGAGAAGTGCCGGCAGCGGATACGCTTTCGCGGTCGGGTCGACGTTTGCATCGGGTTTAGCGACTGTTGTCGGCAAGTGGAATCTTGCACACATCTCTCCCCTGCTCATGAACAGCTTGATCTTCCTGATCGCGACCATATTCCTTTCTGTGACACTTCTCCCCGCCCGTGGTGGGATCAAGAACGTCTTCAGACTCTCCGCCAAAGGGTGGTTCTGGATTGCGATGTTTGTCATCAGCTCCCTTCTCGCAGTATGGGGATACTGGGCGGGTGTGCAACGAATGGACCCTACTCTGGCCACGTTTCTGAATCGCGCCGAAGTCATGGTGGCGATCATACTGGGGATGATATTCCTGAGAGAGCGATTCACGAAAGTCGAAACGCTCGGAGTACTGCTATCGATCGCCGGTATAATCGTGATGCGTCTCACACTGCGAGTGGAGTACACATCAGGATTCTGGTTCGTACTGGGAGGAGCGTTCTTCTTCGGCATAACCGAGTTCGTATCGAAAATCGCCGTTCGCTATGTTGAACCACTGATTCTCGGCTACATACGTAACATGATGCTCGCCCTGCTCTACTGGATCGCGTTTGGGGCTGTCGGGCGAGGTTTCGATGGGCTCTCATCCGTCTGGCCGGGCGTGCTGGCGCTTGCTCTGATCGGTCCCGTGGCGGCGAGGCTCATGTATCTGACAGCCCTGAACAAGCTGGAGCTGTCCAGAGTCGCTGTCATCAGCCAGAGTCAACCGGTCTTCGTGATTCTGATAGCACTCCTCGCTCTCGGGCAGTTACCCACCTTCAGGGAGATCACCGGAGGAGTGCTCCTGACCCTCGGCTGTGTAATAATGATCCTATCGCGCTACACCAATAACCGACGGCTCCGTCACTCCTGAGATTCTGACTACGCTCCGAGTGCCTTTGCTGCCTTGTCGATATCTTCCGGCTTCACCCAGAGAACATATCCAAATCCACCACGACCGTCGGCTACGCCATTTGCTGCAAGAACATTGACACCGGCATTGGCAAGTTGCAGATGGTGGTCGTGCAGCGCTCCGACCCTGTCCTCGCCCTGAATCAGGAAGACCTTCTTAGGGCCGACCAGCTTTATGTCGGCTTCAGATGCAGCCCATTGCAGAGCCTGGACATCTTCGGGGATGAAATCAACTTGGGTGCGGCCGTCCCCGACCGGAAATGCCGTGAACGCAATTAGGTTGACGCCCTTTTCGCTCAAGTGTTCGAGCAGAAGACGGGCTTCACCCGGTTTGTCCCCGACCAGCGCATAGAAATAATCGACTTTCCGCACTATCTCTGCCATTGGATACCTCCTCGTTTGGATCGATGTGTCTAACCATCCCTATACAGGGCTGCCTGGGCCAGCGGTCACAATTCGGAACGATGGTGTCTGATGCAATGCGCGGAGATAAGTCACACAGACATGCTGGATATAAGTAAGATACCAAAAGCCTGCAGCTTGTCAAGCAGCTTGAAGTCACTTTCTATATTGCTCGTCATCCTCAGTATTGACAATTCAGCCAAATTGTCAATATTGATGCATATACTCCGGCTTATTCGGGGTATCACGTGTATAGCACGGCAAGCTTCGGAAAGGAAACGACGTGAAAAAAGCAGCAATCATCACAGTTCTTATCATGGCAGGATGTTCCGGCGTCCCCAATCAACAGAAGCCGGTTACACTCGACCAAGCCAAGGCGCAATCCGCCGATACGGGCAAGCCGATCCTGTTGGAGTTTTTCCACAAGGCTTGCGAGTACTGCGATGAGTTCGAACAGGATGCCGATACAAGCGCAGCAATCAAGAATGTCCTCAAGTCTGTAGTGCATTTGACTGTCGACGCTGAGTCGGACGATGGGGGCAGGCTCGCCGATCAATATGATGTCGGCAGCACATTTCCTGTGATGATTCTGATAACCAGGGATGAAGAGATCATCAGGCGCTGGACGGGCTATACAACAGCGGACGATTTTGTTCAGAAAATGCAGACTTCGCTTGCAGACCACGCGACCATAAATGAGCGGCTCAAACGCTACGAGGCAAACCCGACAATCGACGATGCGCTTGTCCTCGCTAAACACTATGAAGAAATCAGTGAACACCTGAAAGCCATCGATTTCTATCGTCAGGCGGACGAACTGAACAAGGATGGTGTATTTGATCATTCGTACGAAATTTTCCTCAACACCGCCAACGCGATATGGAAGGACCAACTGGAGTTTGATCGCGCGCATGCGGCCGCCGACGGAGTCTTCCACGGTAAGCGACTGAATACAGGCAATATCCTCAAGGTCGCGCTGATGATGGCTCGGCTCGGGAGAAAAGCGGACAAGGCCGATGACGTCGGTTATTATTTGCAGGAAGCTCTCCGATTGACAGAGAAAACCAATGCGAAGCAATTCCTGCAGTCGCGCGAGTGGATCAAGGCTGACTACGCCCTGCACATCGACCATGACACATCATTGGCTCTCGACATCTGCAGAGAGAGCCTCGGCGAAGGATGGGAGAACGATCGAGACCAGGCCTTTCTGTTCGCAAAGTGGTGTCTAGAAAGAAAGATAAACCTCGCAGAGGCTGAGGCCTATGCTCGCAGGACAGTCGAGGTGGTTCAGCCGGGGCATATTAAGGCAATGGTCGCCTACACTGTTGCAGAAATATGCGAAGAGAGGGGAAATCTGCCGGAGGCGGTGGAATTCGCGAAGATCGCTGCCGCCGAGGATACCGAGAGCGATTATTATCAGAAGCAGTTCACAAGACTGCAGGAAAAGTCGGTCGGCAAATAGGACTACGTACTGTCCTTAGCGGGTTAGCTGCAATAGGTGATTGAATCGGCGATTACTTGTGCACACTGATGATTGTGCCGTCGTCGCCACAGATCCACATTCTATCTTCGACTACTTCGATATCTCTCAGAGTTACCTTTACAAAGTTGGAATCGATTGCCCAGCTATTGCCAGAATTAACCGTCAGGAACATCTTGCCATTCTCGCCAACTGCGACACCTTCCAGCATGGAAAGAAATCCCACGGCATAGAGATTCTGTTCGGTCAACTGACCTTTCCTCTGCCAGGACCATCCACCGTCGTTCGTGCTTGCAAGGAGACCGCCATGGCCGACTATCCATCCGCTCTGCGCATTGTGGAAGAAACAGCCGCGAACAACGTCCCTGTCGTCAAGGATGTTCTTCTCCCAGGTTTCGCCACCGTTGGTAGTCGAGCCGACAGATCCGGTGCAGGTGATCCATCCAAGCTGCGATCCGCGCATGAACAGACTTGACATCCCGATCATATCGTTGTAGACCTCCTGCCATGTATCGCCGCCATCATGACTGGCAAGAAGCACACCGTCCAACGATCCGCTTTCGGTCTTATTCACTCCGACAATAATACCCTCGTCATCATCCCAGAAACCGATATCGTACAGCCAGATTTTCTGATCGAGTGACTCGTCAATCCACGTCTTGCCACCGTCTTTCGTGTGGAAAAGGCATCCATCTGAACCGACTGCAAATCCATCGTCATCTTCAGCGAAGAATATATCTTCAAGATAGTAGTCTCCCAGATCGTGCGTGGTCCACGTTTTGCAACCATCTTCCGTGTGCAGGATATTGCCTGCTGAAGTCACCGCCCAGCCCTTGCTGTCGTTTTCAAAGAAGATACCTGTGACGTTCTCAGTCGTTCCGGTGGACAACTTATCCCATTTCATCTCTATAAGGTTCTTCTTTTCGCATCCGGTGGCTAATATTAAGACGGCTAAGAGCAGCACTTTGAACTTCATGGTCACTTCTCCCCAGGTTTGGTCGATTGAATTTCCCGACAGAGCTAATATTCACCGTTTTTCTATCGAAGAAAAGCTTTTTTTTCGGAATCTGTCTTCACGTCTTGCGTCGGCCGTAGTTTTTGGTTGAATTGCTGTTCCGACCGGCTACCTTTAGTGCAGAAGGATCAGCTTGTTTGCCTGAGAGAGGACCTTCAGCTCTAACGCAGGATGGGGCAGCGGATACATTGACGTCAGGTGATGCGGTATTTCGAAATAGACATACGGGAGACAAAGCTAAAGAACTAGATCCAGGATGCCGCCGAAAGGTAAGACTGCCGTGATATCAGTGGCAAAGGCTATTGAGAGAACAATCGAAAGATTCCCGTTCGAGGGATATATGTCTACAGCGACTGAGCCGAGGTCGGCTCATATGAACATCGCAAACGCGGTGCTCAGCCACCTCGAAGCGGGCGCGACGATACTCGATTTCGGCTGCGGACCCTGCGACAAGACCGCCATACTCCAGCTTCTCGGCTACAAATGCTCAGGCTTTGATCCACTGGAGGATAACTGGCACACATTGCCCGGCAACCGAGAGAAAATTCAGAGATTCACGGACGAGTGCGGGATTGATTTCATGCTGGCAGAGGGCGGCAAACTGCCGTTCGAGAAAGAATCTTTTGACATGGTAATGATGAACGATGTGCTGGAACATCTGCACGACTCTCCGCGCGACCTTCTCAATGATCTGCTGGAGCTCTGTAAACCTGAGGGCCTCCTGTTTGTGACAGTCCCCAACGCCGTTAACATCAGGAAACGTCTCGACGTGTTGTTCGGCAGAACGAACCTTCCTCGATTCGACGGCTTCTACTGGTATCCGGGCTGCTGGAAAGGACACATTCGCGAGTATGTGAGGGATGACCTCGCGAAGCTGGCCGAGTTTCTCGATCTCGAAATTCTCGAACTCAGAGGCTGCGATCACATGCTTGAGAAACTGCCACGGGTGTCAATTCCGATATACTTGCTGGCAACGAGATTCCTCGACGGGCTAAAGGATTCCTGGATACTCCTGGCCAGAAAAAAGCCGAACTGGAAGGCGCGAAAGGCAATCCCCGAGGATGAACTCAATGAATTGTTGGGTAAGTCTACGTCCTTTCGGTATTAGAACAAATTGGGTGGCCCACAGCTTGGGGCTTGTTGAAAAAGCCCTGGTATTTGGTATTGTGTATATTTGATTGTTAGTATGCAAACAAAGAGAGAACATAGACAGCAGGAAATGATGCTCCTCCCGTCTCTGGAGAGTTTGATACCGAAGGATCACTATCTTCGTCGACTTGATCGTGTATTGAATCTGAGTTTTGTACACGATGCGGTTCGCGACCGTTATTGCCAGGACAACGGTCATCCTTCTATTGATCCGGAAGTTGTCGTACGGTTGTTTCTGATCCAGGCGATGGATGGTATTTCCCATGTACGGGAGTTGATGCGTCAGGTTCAGGTGAACCTTGCTTACAGGTGGTTCATCGGTTATCGATTGGATGAGAAGTTGCCGGATCATTCGACACTGTCACGTGCGTTGGAGAGATATATTCAAAAGTTGTGGATAGAATAGAATGAGCGTATCCTCTTAATAGTAAACAAGAGAACTCGGGTTTATCCGAGCAGGAGGACACGCTCATGAGGA
>JAHJOQ010000006.1 GCA_018820315.1 Candidatus Zixiibacteriota bacterium
AACACTTGCTCGCGAGATTGCCGCCTGGCAAACACAGCGAAATGAAATAGAGGCAAAGGTAGATTGGCGCTTCACCAATGAAGATGCCAGGATTAAACTAAAGAGATTGTATCCTACATTATGTGGTTGACGGGACACTAGTATGTGGGACTTGATCCATCTAATATCTTGATTCGGGTACCTCGCTCAGGGAGATTCTGAACTCTCCCCTTGAGGATGAGATAATGGCTAAAGAAGAAACCACCTCTGGAAATCATATTGGATCTGTATGTCTATATATGGAGATTCGAGCCTTTCAGGTCTATTTGCGAGATTGTCGACTTTATACAATCCAGCTTCCACTTCCAGATCCAGGACAGTCCCGCCCAGCAGGGACATCTCCAGATATATCGTCGAAGCTCGCTCTACAATTCCAGAGGGGAAGGCCTCGCCTTTCGGTACGGCACTTGATTGCGGATCTGTCGCCCTTCCCTCACCCTTCCGTACGAGTGAACCACCAAGGCACAGAGTAATATCGCTCGACAGCGAGTATGATGCTCTGCAACGGGCGCGATCAGCGTCGGGGCCGAGCGATGACCCAATCACGATTCCATTGTTGGTGAAGATGTTCTGCTGACGCACCTGACCATAAACGTATTTTCGTATCTTCGTATACTGGCCGTCCAGCCTGAGACGTTCCTGACCGAGCACTCCGAGACGCGAAAATCCGATGTCGAACCCTACCTGGTGCGGCTCGCTCTTGAAATCAATCTGGAAATCATCGATGAGCAGTTCGCCGTGAATGCGTGTTCCCGCAAATGGCCACCAGACAAAGTCGGCTCCCATATAGACGTTGTCGTTCTGCCTAATGTTGTATTGCTCCCAGTAGTATGGCAAGATGGGATTGAGATATATCCAATCGGGGCCGGACTGCCGCCCGTGAAGGACTGTCTCAGACAGTCCGATCTCGAGATTCCGCCTCGGCTTGAAAGAAACTCTGTGTCCGGCGAGAAATCTCTCCACTAAGCTATCTGGCGCAGCCTGAAGATCATCGAGGCTTGCGATGAAAGTCTGGAACATGAAGCGTTTGTAGCTATATTGGGCGAAGAGCTGATCAAGGGCTGGCGAGTTGTCGGATAGCAGTAGTCGATCGGTGTCTCCCGATCCCCAAACACGAAATGTTCTGCCATATTGAAGCGTCAGCCCGCCCGTCCGATAGACCAGCAGACCGTAATCGAAATATCCTGTCAGGTTCTTCTTCCATTTAGTCCCTTTGAAGAAAGAATCACGCTCGCCTTTGTTCTCGATACGACCTCTGAGATAGATCGTAACATTCTCCGCCGGCATGATAGCAATCTCATCCTTCAGCCCGGTCCTGTAAAGTGGCCTCATACTATCAGAGAAACTGACAATGCTGTATGGGGATATTTTCGTACGGATACTGAGCTTGGGTTTGATTCCCGATCTGAGTACGTACCGCTCTTCCCTTTCAGCGCGGAGTTTGCCACGCTTCCATTCGATAGCGCGGTTTCCTGTCAGTCCATTCTCTGCAGCGAGCCGGGCAATGTCATCACGCAGATACGGCCGGGAACCTATTTGAAAAGTCTCGTCGATCGGAGGATTGAGCAGCAGCCAGTCTAGTTCACGATTTTGCCAGCTATCCGTTGGGATGGGAGAAAGATCAGCTGCAAGCGTGCAAACTGTAAAGAGCTGGACAGAAACAACCGCAAGAAAATACAGAAATGCGGCAAGGGACAATTGTCGACTCACGGGACTGCGCCCCCTATTTGAAGCGATGCTGTATTTACGTGCTGACATACTCATCGAATTTGGAGAGGTTTTCGTCTTCACCAATGACGATCAATATGTCACCCATGCCTATTATCTCACCTGCTGCAGGGTTGATTATCATATCGAGGCCCTCCTTCTTGATGCCAACCACCATCAGGTCGAGCTCGCTCCTGATACCTGAATCCTTGAGAGGCACCCCCACCAATCTCGAACCAGCCTTCACCTTAACCTCTTCAATGGAGAGCCCCAGGTCAGTGCTTGAGGTTCCGATCTGCATGAAATCTACCAAGTTAGGCCGAATAGTCGCCATAGCCATTCTGAGGCCGCCGAGTTCGTGGGGACAGATCACGCGGCTCGCGCCGGCTCGATAGAGCTTCTTCTGACACTCCGCAGTGTCGGCTCTTGCGATAATAAAAAGGTCCGGATTCATCTGGCGTGCAGAGAGAGTCAGATAAACATTGTGAGCTTCTTCAGCTATGGTCGAGATGAGCGCATTGGCTGAGCTGATACTCGCTCTGACAAGTACTTCATCCTGCGTTGCATCCTCCGGAATGTAGTGCTTCTCGTTCTGTTTGAGTATTTCCTCAAGATCAGGGTTATTTTCAATCACGACAAGATGCTTGCCGCGCTTTCTGAGTTCTTTGCACACGGCCTGCCCAACGCGGCCATATCCAGCTACAACATAATGATCTTTCATTTTAGTAATCCTTCGATCCATCCTTCGCTTTTCAATAAGACTTCCAATTTGCCCCTCAAGAAACATCTGTACAACAAGACCGGCAGCATAAAACAGAGTGCCAACGCCGGTGAGTAGCAGGATAATCGTGAATATCTTTCCCGATTCGTGCAGATTGACAGCTTCGCGGAACCCGACAGTCGTCAGCGTGATCACGGTCATATAGAGTGCATCGAGAAATGACGCATCCTCGATCAGCACGTAGCCTGCGACTCCGCTAAGTATGATTACAACCATGAAGCTTGCGACGAATTTCAGCCTTACTTCTGGCCCGGCTGTCTGATCTATCACTATATTTCTCTCAGAAAGGCGCCAAGCGCCTCGTTAAACTCATCCGGCTCTTCGAAATTGACAAGATGCCCGCAGTTTATTGATTCAAATCTCTTGTCGGGAAGATTGAGTGCGAGATGCTCCGATATCGGTCGGAAGTCTGCGTCGCCAGTTCCCGATACAATCAGCGTCGGCGAGGACATGTCACTCGCTTGCGCAAAGTCATCGTCGTCCTTGTAACGCGGGTTCGGATCGGTCCATGGCGCGCATGAGAAGCCATCGATCATTCTGCACAATTTCTGCCAGCGATACTCGTCCTGCTTGACTGATTCGAACAGTCGGAAATCCTTCCATGTATCTCTCGCGGCATCGAGGCCATTGGTCTTGGCGATCTTGTACACATTCGGCCAGCCCTCGAAAGCTGTATAGCCACAGATATGGGTCCCTACCAGCGTGAGAGATCTGACATTATGTGCATTCTGCCGCGCATAGTGGAATGCAATCGCACCGCCTATCGACAGGCCGACAATATGCACTGGAGGGCGAAGGCACTCGTCAATTACTGCGCCAAGATCATCCGAATATTGCTGGTACGAGTAGCCGGTCTCGGGAGCATCCGTCTTGCCGTGCCCTCTGAGGTCATAGACAAGCGTCTCATGTGATTTCGAGAAGCATCCAATCTGATCGTCCCAGATCGAACTATCGAGCCCGAGACCATGAACGAACACAATCGGCTCTCCGGAACCGTCTATCTTGATGAATGTGTCCACTCCATTGATATCGCGCGTGATCATGCTGGCTTCCTTCTAATCGACAATCACCCTCGGCTGCAGAGGATTAATTCTCGATACAATCTCATAATTGATCGTTCCTGCCCAGCCTGCAAGCTGCTCCACCGTGATCTTCTCATCCCCCTGCTCACCTATCAGCACAACCTCATCTTCGAGGCTCGCATTCGGAATTGCTGTGACATCGACCATAAACATGTCCATACAAATGCGACCCCGCACAGGCGCACGCCTGCCGCGAATGAGCACATGGGCGAGATTCGACATCTTGCGATCATATCCGTCGAAATAGCCGAGAGGAATGACCGCGATCCTTGAATCTGTAGTCGTACGATAGGTGCAACCATAGCCAACATAATCACCTGACGGGACTTCCTTGATCTGACCGATTATCGATTTCCATGAAAGCACCGGCTTCAACAGAGAATCCTCGCCGTGGGCAAGCATATATGAAAGATATGTTTCCTTCGATGGCCACAGGCCGTACATCGAAATCCCGAAACGGATCATGTTGAAGTGAGTTTTTTCGAACAACAGCGAAGCTGCAGATGACGCGGCGTGCCTGATCAGTACGTTGACCTTCGCTCGCTCAAACAACTCCATCATGCGGTTGAACCGTTCGAGCTGCATCTTCGCGAAGCTGTGATCAGTCGTATCCTCAATGTTGGCGAAATGCATGGCTGCACCTTCGAGCACCACCTGTGGACTGCTGCGAGTCAGCTCGATAAACGCCGGCAGATCGCTTTCGATGATGCCCTGGCGGTTAGTGCCGGTTTCCAGCTTAAGATGCACGAAGGCTCTCCGGTTGAGACTGGCGGTTATCTGGGCAAGTTTTTGAATTGTCTCAACATTAAAGACTGTCAGCCGCCAGTCCTTGCGGACGGCATGTTCGAGATATTCACCAGGGACATATCCGAGAATCAGAATGGGAAGATTCGGATATGATTTTGTGAGAGTCTCAGCTTCATCGATCGAATGAACAGCGAAGAATCTCACTTTCTCGCCCTTAAGTATATCAACCACCTGATTATAACCATGTCCATAGGCGCACGCCTTGACGACGGGAGCGATATCGACACCGTCGCCAATGATGCTCCGGATGGTCCGAACATTGTGCAGCAGAGCCGAACGTGAGATTTCGACTCGCGAGGTCTTTGTAAGCTGTTCGAACTTGAAACTCATGGTTCTGCCAATTAAGATTCTTGTCATTACGGTGTCAACCATTAGTTATTGCCCCCTTTCACCATACAATGTCTTCACCGACGTTTGATATTGCGATCAGCGACGTACTAACCGCAAGGGTAGGAATAAAACTCTGCCTCTGATGTCTGGTACATAAGAGACTGATTCACACAAACCGCCCGGTTCCAGCAACCTCAGGAGGTGTCAAATGAGAAAGCAGAGTATGAGACTCAGTATTGGCGCAGCGGTTCTTATCGCCACCCTTTTCATTCTTATTATCGGCTCGATAAGCACTGAAGCCATCATTTGCGGCGTAATTAAGGGGACCGTAACCGACAAAAAGACCGGCGAGCCGCTTCCCTCGGTGGCTGTGCAAATCGTCGGTACGACAATGGGTAAAATCACTGACCCGGAAGGCAAATATGTGATTCACACGGTAGAGCCGGGTCAATACTCGCTCTCGTTCAGATTGGTCGGCTACCATACTATCCAGTCTGATACAGTAAAAGTAGTCGCCGGGGATACGACTGAAGTCTCTGTTGAGATGTCGCGCACAACGATGGAGACAGAAGTAGTTCAGACCTGTAAAGGCGTCAGAGACGTGATGGAACAAACAGAGCCGCGATCCAGTGTAGTCATTTCTCAAGAACAAGTGAAGGCTATGCCGGTACAGGACGTCGATGGCATTGTTGCAGCAACCGTGGGAGTCGTGAAGCGTTACAGTTCATTGGCCGGTCTCGGCCCGACCGATGCCGCAATGTCGTCTCCAATGGCGCACGGTGGCACAACACCACCAAACGCAGAGCCGTATGATGCAATGTTCTTCAAGCACTACGGCGTCAATCCGTTCATACCGACCGAGGACGACCGGTTGTCAACATTTGCAGTAGACATTGATGATGCTTCATATATCATGGCAAGGACTTATTTGCAGCGGGGAAACATTCCGCCTGAAGAAGCGGTCAGAGTCGAGGAATTCGTCAATCATTTTGACTACGATTATGCCGCGCCTGAGAGCGAGTATTTCAAAATCTATATCGACGGTTCACCATCACCATTCGGCAAAGGCTATAACCTGCTCAGGATCGGCTTGAAAGGGCGCGTGATTCCGCCGGATGACAGAAGAGCTGCCGTTCTCACATTCGTTGTCGATGTCTCCGGCTCGATGAATCGCGAGGATCGCCTCGGGACTGTCCGCAAGGCGCTCCGCATGCTTGTTGATGAGCTGCGCGAGGATGATCTCGTTGGGATAGTCGTCTACGGGTCGCATGCGTGGACAGTGCTGGAGCACACATCAGTCAAGAACAGAGACAAGATCATCAGTGGCATCGAAAGTCTGGTTCCTGAAGGCTCAACAAACGCAGAAGAGGGTCTCGTTCTTGGCTACAATCTTGCCGAGAAGCACTTCAAAAAAGGCGCCATCAACAGGGTGATTCTCTGCTCTGATGGGGTTGCCAATGTTGGCCGTACCGGCGCTGACAGCCTTCTCAAACGGATCGAAAATCAAGTAAAGAAGGGTATCACGCTTTCATCTATCGGATTCGGTCTCGGCAACTACAATGATGTACTCCTCGAAAAGCTCGGCAACAAGGGCAACGGCTACTATGCCTATGTCGACAATCTTCAGGACGCTAAGAAGATCTTCGTGGATAACCTCACCGGATCTCTTGAAGTAATCGCTCGCGACGTCAAGATTCAGGTTGAGTTCGACCCGGACAAAGTCGATCGTTATCGCCTGCTCGGATTCGAGAATCGCGATGTCAAAGACGAGGATTTCCGCGATGACACTGTCGACGGTGGAGAGATCGGTTCCGGTCATTCCTGCACAGCACTCTATGAAATCAAGCTGAAAGAGGGCGTGTCCGACACCATCGGAAGCTTCACCATGCGTTTCAAGAATGCTGACGGCAGCGAAGTCACGGAGCTATCGAGGCAGATCACAGTCGGTGACATCAATGAGTCATTTCATGACTGCAGCGCACGATACAGACTGTCAGCGGTGGCGGCGGAGTTCGCAGAAATCATGCGCGGCAGCTACTGGGCGAAAGAGTCAACATACTCACTCGTGCGCGAGATGGCCTGGAGCATATCTCAGGAGATGCAAGACGACGCTGACGTTATTGAATTCGTCGATCTGGTATCGAAAGCGGCAACTATCAAATCGAAAAAGGGGAAGTAGAGCACAATCCGAGACGACCGTGCCCCGCATCCTTCGCGGGGTGCGGTTTTCACAACCACTGCCAGCCTTCATCAAGATTCCCGCAATTCAGCCGAAACCTACATCAGGACTGCAACATCTTGCTTGCGCGAGCCACACAAATCTCGTATGTTTGAGCTTTGCCGGATTCACTTTGCCGAATGGAGATTTGATGGCCGATCACGATACTCGCAAACATTGGTGGGACGAATGCCCATCTTATATACTCGCTAACCGAGACACTGAGCTACTCGACCGCGATGAGCTTCGCCCTGTACGCCTTCAACTGGAGCTGTTGAAGCCGGAATTGGTGCTCTCCGAGCACAATATCAAATCGACAATCGTAGTGTTCGGCGGGACGAGAATTGTCGAGAAGAAGAAGGCTCAGAAAAGAGTTGAAGCTATCGAGAAGAGGTTGAAGAAGAATCCGAAAAGCGAGTTGCTCAAGCGCAGACTTGCGACAGCGAAGAATGTCCTGTCCAAGTCGCATTACTACGACGAGGCTCGCGAATTCGCCAGAATCGTCTCCAAGAAGTCTCAAAGGCCGATAAAGCGCGAGTACGTTATCGTCACAGGCGGTGGACCAGGTATCATGGAAGCTGCCAATCGAGGGGCGCATGAATCGCGAGCTGTCAGCATAGGCCTAAATATCACCCTTCCTCTGGAGCAGAAACCGAATAAGTATATCACAAGAGATCTCTGTTTCAGGTTCAGATACTTCGCCATCCGCAAGATGCATTTCCTCCTCCGAGCCAAGGCGCTGATTGCGTTCCCCGGAGGCTACGGTACGATGGACGAACTTTTTGAGGCGCTTACTCTTGTTCAGACTCACAAAGTTAAACATTTACCGATTATTCTCTTCGGCACCGAGTACTGGAAAAAACTCGTCGACTTTGATTTCATGGTAGCTGAAGGGACAATCGATCCGGACGATATCAAGCTGTTCAGATTCTGCGATACCGCCGAAGATGCCTGGCAGAAGATTCTCAACTTCTACGACAGGGAAGACGCAGCCAACAACACCGCAGAGGGTCTGTAGCTGAATCTCTACACCGAGTTTGTAATGTCGCGCCTGGACCTGGAGTGCGTTATCAGAGCAACGGGAAAGTCCCGCTGACTGTCAACCTTCCCTCATAATTCGTTTCCAGAGTGTGGGGCTCATTACCTCGATTCCTCACACCCACGAGGAAGTTGTCGAGATCGATTTGGATGCTTTGAAAGCGAAATATATTGACGGACACTCCGTATATATCTCGCTTTTCAACGATCCCTGTCGGAAACTTTTCTTCGTATTGTCCGGTGCTGAACAGCCACGGGTCTGTCCAGTCAGCGAACACATTCCCCACACCGATATTCTGCCGCTCATAGGAGAGCTGCACCCAACCGCCCCAAAGGAACCATCTCTTGAGACTGAGATAGATGCTCTCCCTGTCGGGACCGAGAAAATGCCCGATAATCTTGCCGTCGTACACATATCTGTTCCACGCACTTCCTTGATTGTAGGTCCAGTTGTTGATGCGCGTGTATTCGAATGAAAGATCGAGATTCGAATTCTTGATCGGATCGGTTATGTAGATGCCTCCGATATAGCCGAGTTCGTTCGGTTCATCATCCCCCTTCGATTTTTTCTCGATCTGAAAATCATCAACCATGAATTCACCATACAGATTGACGCCTTTGCGCGGATAGAACGAGAAGTCGAATGAAAGGAACGTGTTATCGTCATTGTTCTTGTTCAACTGTTCACCGTGATACCAGGTCAGCGGATTCGTATAGTAGAATTCAATCTGCCTGCCGACGCCGCCGTAGATTACACTCTCCGAAAAGCCGAGAGTCAGCATGTTCATCGGTTTTATCTCTAAACGGTGCGCTGACAAATATCGATTGATGCGCATCGACACCGATGTATCCGGATAAGAAACGGTGATCTCATCGGGATCGAGCACCGCAGTGATCGTCGTATAATGAAACGGTCCCCATCCTCCCGACAACTTCACCATATCCATCGCATTTGAATTTCCCGAGAGAAGAAGGTTGCCACGCCTGCCGGGTCCCCATACTGTCTTGTCTCTGCCGAAATACACACGGAAGTACGGCAGATCGAACTGCATATACGCATAGTCGACCCGCCCAGCAAACCCGCTCCATACCTTGCCGGTGTAGGTCGGGTCATCGGCAAGTCTCTCATCGAAAGCGAAACTCGATACGACTGCAAATCTCGGATTAGGTCGCCAGAACAGATGCCCTGAAAACGACTCAGAACTCATTGCGGCCGAGCCTTCCCGGTAATCACCCTGAGAGTTTAGATCGAGCCTCAGGGAAACGCGGTCACCATGTCTTGTATAGGATTGGATTGCCTCAGCAACATAGTCCGAGAGACGCAGATCCAGGGCAGACAGGCGCTCAATGTCGATCAGTGAATCCTCGAGATCGCCAATAGCATAGGGTCGACTATTCTCAATCAGCAGGCGGTAGGCTCCCTGATTCACCAGTCTCCTGATGAAGCTATTGTGGAACGATCTGAAGTCGCTGTCGACGGGCAGAGTTTGACTCAGTCCGACTGAACTCATCAAGAACAGACTAAGAATCAGACATATCTTGTTTCGCATCCACAGTCTCCCCTCTGAAGCCATGACGGACTCCAGCATTGGGACAATCTGCAAGATGAGTGCCGGGAGAACGGCATAGTGTATCATCATGCTGTACAGTGCATTACACACAGGGCAATCTGTCCAATGGAGTCATTTGGAAGAAATAAGTTCGGATGGGAAGGAAAATTCTTCCAAATCTCCTCCGAATTAAGTCCGTGGGAACATGTTGACTGTTGGAGACCTTAATGTGAATTGATATCGTCCAGCTTGCAAATTCACTGGTTTTGTGTTTATTGCAGCCGAAGTCAGCAACGTCAATGCGTGGAGATCGGATGAAGAAACTCACAATCGGCACTCGCGGATCTGAACTGGCACTTTGGCAGGCAAGATTCATTCGAGAGAAACTCGCCGCTTTGACCAATATCCCGACTGATCTCAAGATCATCAAGACGACCGGCGACAGGATCGATGACGTCTCATTTTCGAAGATGGAAGGAAAGGGCTTTTTCACGAAGGAGATTGAGGAAGAGCTTCTTTCCGGTGGAATTGATCTCGCCGTGCATTCACTAAAGGATTTACAGACCGAATTGACTGACGGCCTTCAGGTCGGTGCTGTATGTTTCCGTGTCGATCCCCGCGAACGGGTGCTGATTCGACCGAAATCGTACGACGAGAGTCAGCCTCTTGGTGTGATACCGAACGGCACAATCGGAACGTCATCTGTCAGGAGGCAATGCCAGATTGCGGATTTGATGCCGAATCTGACGATAAAGGACTTAAGAGGCAATGTCCCGACTCGCGTAAATAAGCTTCGTGATGGACTATATGACGCTATTATCATAGCTGATGCGGGTCTGGGCAGAATCGAACACGATATTTCCGACTTGCGGAGTATCCTGCTCGATGTGGAGACATTTGTTCCAGCCCCCGCGCAGGGAATGCTCGGCATCGAAATCAGGAGCGATGATCTCGACACTCGAGAGATCGTATCAAAGCTGGATGAACCTGATTTACGAGTTCAAGTTCGCCTGGAAAGGGGGCTTCTCGAGAAGTTCGAAGGTGGTTGCCAGCTTCCTCTTGGAGCACTGTCGTCGGTACGGAAAGATGCGTATCATCTGAGAGCGGTCTTCGGAATTGGGGAAGATGGTGCATGGAAAAGACTGCGGCGAACCGAGGTTAAGGGTAATGATCCTGAGTCCATGGTAAACGAAGCATACTTGAAACTGACCACAGAATAGAGTCACCGAGAGATACCCGACTATGATATTGTTGAGGAGATTGATATGACAGATTTGGTAAATCGACCGAGAAGACTGAGAGCCAACCAGCTCATTAGAGACATGGTAGCTGAGACATCTCTGAAGGTATCCAGCATGATTCAGCCTTATTTCGTCTGCGAGGGGAAGAATGTGAAGCTTGAAATTTCAAGCATGCCGGGCATCTTCAGAGAATCTCCCGATTCTCTCGTGAAATCTATTGCCAAAGATTTCGAGCTTGGTATCAAGCGCGTCATGCTCTTTGGCGTACCCGAAACGAAGGATGCGCAGGCATCCTCAGCGCTCGGAGAGAAATCAGTCGTGAACGTCGCGACCAGCATGCTCAAAGATAAGTATGGAGATGACCTTTTCATTTCTGCAGATGTCTGTCTCTGCGGCTATACCAAATCCGGGCACTGTGGGCTGGTCTCAGGTGACAAGATCGACAACGACAGCACTCTGCCCGTGTTGACTCAGATGGCGATTGACCTCGCGAGGGCTGGCTGTGACTGCGTCGGTCCGTCGGATATGATGGATGGTCGCATCGGAGAGATCAGAGATGGTCTCGATGATTCCGGATTCACTGACACCATCATCATGGCATACAGCGCAAAGTACGCGTCGGCATATTACGGACCGTTCAGAGATGCCGCGGAATCAGCTCCTCAGCATGGCGACCGGCAATCCTACCAGATGGACTTTCGCAACCGCCGCGAGGCATTCAAAGAGGTCGCACTTGATGTCGAGCAGGGCGCGGATATTGTTATGGTCAAGCCTGCGCTTGCCTATCTAGATGTTATCTCAGATGTCAAGACCGCGTTCGAGCTGCCTGTTGCCGCCTATAATGTCTCAGGTGAATATGCGATGGTGAAACTAATGGCACAGCAGGGTTACGCGGATGAGAAGAAGCTCACGCTCGAAAACCTCTACTCAATATCACGAGCAGGCGCAGACATCATTCTGACCTACCATCTTCGAGACATTCTACGACACGGCTGGCTGAAATAACAGCGCCCATCTTCGTTCGAAGACAGGCGCATTATCACACTTCCATGTGCTGCTATATATTCAACCAGTAACTCGCTTTGATCAGGAAGACATTCTGCGCATTACCGGAGAATAGCCGTTTGAAGTCTCGAGAGAAGTCGAGATTGTTGACGCTGTCATCGAATTCAGGACACGATCGCGTCCAGACCATGTACAACGTACTGCCGGGGCGATATTCCCATCTCAGCAGCAATGTCGAGTTCAACGCCGAATAATTGTAGTCATTGTTGAATCCCGTAAGCGGATCGGAGTAGTCCTGTCCACCGAGATAATGTCTGTAGTTTCGGTAATCGAGTCCCGAAATCAGCCCCTGTGCCGAGAGCTGCACCGACAGATTGCGATTGACTACGACGCCTCCGCTTGCATAGAGGGACACTGTTTCACGATACAGATCGCCAAAAACCGGCTTCTCTTCATTATAATCAGTGGCAACCCAACGAGTATCGCGCGTGTACTTTGAATAGTTGGCACCCAGAGAGAATTCCATGTTGCTCCGCAGGCGGTACTCGAATCCGAGATAGTTTGCCCACCATGATCCACCCCTGTCCGCGCCGCTTCCCGGATTCCAGTTGAACGACAATTTCTTCCTCTGGTCAGTATTCAGACTGAACCACCAGCTGATTGTCGGGCGGACAGGCCATTCCCAGAGTCCATAGCCACGGGTTTCGACGTCGCTGTATCTCTCCCCCTGAAACTCGACGCCGCCACCCAGTGACCAGAAGTTCTTGAACTCGATATACGTATTGTAGTTACCACCGAGTTGATAGCGGACGCCATCGAAATTCCATGAACTATAGTAGTTCAAGTTGTGGTATGAATTGCGGACTATCCACCAGTCATCTGTGGTCACATATTGCATCCATGCCCATACATGGCGTGTATCTGATCGCGATGTGTAGCCGAGTCGATTCATGCTCAAATAGGGATCTTTCACAGTGAAGCCAAACGCCCCGTGCACATGCTGTCCTCCCGCTTTCTCGAAAGTCGCATCGAAACCGTAACCGGTAACATCACCATCGACACGGCTGAATACTGCCTGCCCTCGAGTCACCCAGGCGCTGTTGTTAGTCGATAGCCTCCAGTCAAAGCCTCCGGTTATTGATGGATGAACACTCTCCTGCCCTACCATTGTCAGCATACCGCCGACACTGGAGTTTCGCAGAATGTCTCGTTTTATCCGCAGGACGGTGTAATTTGCGGTCGGTTCAACTACGACGTCTCTGAAAACGGTATCTGCCGATACGACTGTCGTCTCGAGCTCGTCCCCATTCCATGCGGAATCGAGGACTACATTTGTCTCTGCGGCATATTTTGCGACTTCTTCTTCGGTAACCGCGCTCAACAGTGCAATCGATGTTCTCTCCGAAAGCCTTCCAGTCAATTTCGTCGCGCCCAGAATGGTGGTCGATTTGGGATAGCTTGTGAAATAAGCAAATTCGTCGTCATCAGCATCTCTCCAGGGAGTACGCCCGATACGACGGGAATAGAAGAGCATGAAGTCAGTTTCATACAGATCAGAACCTTCAAGAAAGAAAGGTCGTCGCTCGGAGAAGAAAGTCTCATAGGTTGACAAATTGATGACCGGTTGATCCAATTCGACCTGCCCGAAGTCCGGGTTGAATGTTGCATCCAGAACAAGATTCGAAGAGAGTGCATATTTGAGATCGAATCCTGCGTTTCCCAGGAGATCCCTTCCATTCGGATTTCCCGGCGAGGTTGGCTCCGTCTCAACACTGGAGACAGCATACGGGAGCAATTCCAAATGACTCGCCGAGACTATCCCCCTGAGTCCGGTCAGATGGCCGAAATTAGAGACAAATCCACCGGTAGATACGGGAACATGTGCCCAGCGCGCATACTCCTCCTTGCGGCTTATGCGCCGCTGGAAGTCAACTCCCCAAATATGCTCTTCCTTATTGGAAAAACGCAGGCAGTGATATGGAATCCGTATTTCTGCCGACCAGCCCCAGGGCTGCCTGCTGACACCGCTCTCCCACACAGCGTCCCAGGACATATCAGCATTGTTCTCATTGTAATATCGACAGTCGCGCTGAACCCCGGCCGCGCTCACTTCAAATGCTTGACCGGTCTGGTGATCGTGGAATGGATCTACCCTGAAGGTGACACAATCCGATTCAGCTTCACGGTCCCGCCGAACCAACTGGCCGGTAACTTTATCAGGCTCCGAATCATAGCACCAAAATGCTACGTAGACCGCATCGTCATCGTAGGCCACCGCAACAGTCGTAGATTCCGTCGGCGCCATGCCGTCATCAGGCTCTCTTTGAGTAAAAGAGGATGTCCGTTGGATGTTGGAGCTATCCCAGATCGCATCGCTGAGAACTCCGTCGATCACAGGTGCATGAGGATTGATTCGATACGCCTGCAGCTCTGGGACAACGCGTTCAGTCGGTTCAGCATCATCAGCAGAGGCCATCGAGAATGTGATTACAAGCAACGAAGCGGATAAGCAGGTCAGTAACAGTGCGCGTTTCATTTCTAATCTCCTTCCAAAATGTAAGCTGTTACATAAGCCTGCAGCTCCACTCTTACAGACGTGAGGAATGCGATCAGGTTTCAAAAGAAATGCCCACATTCAATAATTGTCATTTCTATTGTTATTCTTTCTCTTCGCCCCGAATCCATGGATGCTCAAATTTGTGAGTAATGAGTGAAAAAGGAGTTTCTCGCTTCAGCGGAGGCAGTTATATTGGCATCTAATGAGGATCCTCATAATTGACAATGACGACAGCTTCACGGGCAATCTCAAGCACCTGATCGCTCAACGGTTGCAGACCGACCCGGTTGTGGTGCCATATACGCGGCTCTCTGTTGTCGAACCGTCGCAATATGACCTGATTGTGATATCTGCGGGGCCGGGCAAACCGTCGGAGTATACTGGTTACAGACACATGCTGGACTCTGACATCCCGATCCTCGGAATCTGTCTCGGAATGCAGATCATCAACGAGTATTTTGGCGGTGAGACGGCCAGACTCGATGGATGCATTCACGGGAGGACAGAGCGTATTGAATTCGAAGGCCGGTCATTGGATGTGGCAAGATACCATTCGCTTTGCGTGAAAAGAGTCGGGGCCAATCTTGAAGTGATAGCTGTCAACTCTGGCGGCGTGCCGATGGCGCTGCAGCACAGGTCGAAGAGAATCCTCGGATATCAGTTTCACCCGGAATCATTCCTGACCACGGATGGTGGATATTTCATTGACTACGCAATCGATTTCATCCATAAAGCTCGACCGCAGGCAGTTTCGAGCGATCTCCTGTAGATTGGCTGAGCGGTTCGGCGCCGATCTCTTCCCGGGAGTCTGGGGGGCAGGCTCTGACATTGTCGGACTTAGGCCATATAGCGAATTGCTGGTCACCGAAAAGACGAGTCGATCTGATATCGCCAGCTTCGCCTTCTCAGATGCGAACCCGACATTCGGCTTCCTGAGCTACGAATATGGGCTGAAACTGAAGAATATCCCGGTCCGCAAGCTGTCACAGTTCCCGCTTGGACATCTTAAGAAATATTCTGCATTGCTGAAGTATGATCGTTCGTCGGAGTTCTTAGAAGTACACGGTGGGCCGAAGCATACAGTAACTGAAATTGAGGAAACCATATTTGAATCTGAGAATCAGACCTGCACTTACCCATTTCCTGATGATGCTTCATACAAACTCGAGCAATCGCTGGATGGCGGCCGGTATATCGATCGAGTGAAAAGAGTGCTGGATTTCATCAGGGACGGCTACACCTATCAGATAAACCTGACGATCGAGTTTTCGCTTGAGAAACCGAATCTGCACACTCCAACTCTGTTCGGCTATCTCCATGAGACATACCCGACACCTTACTATGCGTGTTTCACGACTGGGCCGTTCGATATCATCTCGACATCACCTGAGAGATTCCTGGCAGTGCAAGACGGTGCCGTGTTGTCTCAACCGATCAAGGGAACTCTCCAGTTTGAGCAATTCGACGAATCGATGATACGACAACTGACAGAGTCACCCAAAGAGAGCACCGAGCTTTCGATGATTGTCGATCTGATCAGAAATGACATCTCGCTCAACTGCGAATACAACTCTGTGCGTGTCGAGGGACATAAATCAACGTTCCTGGTTGATAACCTGATTCAGATGTACTCGAATGTTCACGGGACGCTGAGGCATGACAGGACATGCATCGATCTGCTGCTCGACGCCTTTCCGGGTGGATCAGTCACCGGTTGCCCGAAAAAGAAATCGATGGAGATCATAGATGAATTGGAGCCGCACTCTCGAGATGTATATTGCGGCAGTTTCTTCGTGATCCGTGATGAGAAGAATATGGAATCATCTATTGCGATCCGCACCGGGTATTATGACAACGAGGAAGGGGTGTTTCGTTTCTTTGCCGGGAGTGGTATCGTAATTGAATCAGACCCTGAGAGGGAGTATCTCGAAACGCTGGCCAAGACCGACAAATTCAGAAGAGTATTTGGACTGTGATCTACTACTACAAGAACGCATTTCATGCAGATAGCATTTCGCTCGATATCCGGAGTCCCATATTCAGATTCGGAGTCGGGTTCTTCGAGACGATCTTCTATAACGGCAGCATAGTCTGCCACTTGCAGACGCATGTCAGGCGAATTACCGGAAGCCTCGAATTCTACAAGATACCATACGAGCTCGCCGACTTTGATGAGTTGATTCCCGATGTTGTCAAGAGAAACGGGCTGACTGAGGAGAATGCCAGAATCAACATATATTACCCTGTCGAGACTGATGCTTCTCCCGCGACGCCGTTGATAACCGCTTATCCGTACACTCTGAATCGTGAGAAGATCTATCGTTTGGATGTCTCGCCATACCATCATGATTCGCACCTCTGCGCGCACAAGAGCATGAACTACATGCACTACTATCTCGCCAGGAGAGCCACAATGCAGAGAGGTTTTGATGATGCTCTGCTGGTCGACAAGGCAGGGATGGTTCGGGAAACCACAACAGCATCAGTTCTGTTCAGGGACGGAAATAAGTTCATCACGCCGAAAACTGACAATCAGTTTCCGAGTATAGCTCTGGAGATTGCAGCGTCGGTCTTGACACTCAGGATGGTAGGGCAGGTTTCCCCGGAACCTGCCATCGGTGTTTCAGAGGCAGGCTTCGGAGAATCCTGCCCTACATCGTTGGACCAGTATCGGTACGCCTATATGCTGAATTCTCTGATTGGAATGAAGCCGATCGGCCAGATTGGCGAGATGAAATTCGATATAGATTCGAAAAGCTGTGAGGGAGTCTCACAGCGAGTGCTTTTCCCATGAGACAATGAGATATATTCAAAAGTTGTGGATAGAATAGAATGAGCGTATCCTCTTAATAGTAAACAAGAGAACTCGGGTTTATCCGAGCAGGAGGACACGCTCATGAGGA